>JAGLDN010000276.1 GCA_023145575.1 Psychromonas sp. | reverse complement strand
TTGATAAAGAGTCTATAGAAACGATCTATCAAAAAATCTGGAAAGTTGAATTTTTTCATAAAAATAAAAAATCTAATACAGCACTTGCTAAATCCCTAACAAAAACAAAAAGGACACAGAGTAATCATATCTTCATGTCTTTACTTGCAGCGGTAAAATTGGAGTATCTAGGTTTAAAACAGGACTAACAACATTTGGTTTAAAAACGAAGCTTTATATCAAAGCACAAAAATTTGCTCTAGATGAAAGGCACCAATGGCAGATCTTAACTGCGTAACATCAGTAAAATAATTGCATTCAAGTTGGCTAAAATTCTCTTGGATTAAATAATATCATAGACTAGGGGAACATATGACAGATTTACAGAATAACCAAAAACAAGAAGTCACGGTTGTTGATATCAAAATGCCATTTTTTTCTATGGTAATTTTCTTAGTCAAACTTGCTATCTCTTCAATACCTGCCTGTATTATTTTATGGTTTATTTTTATGATCTTGGGGGGAATATTTGGAGGATTGTTTCATGGTTTATTTATGGGAATGAACTATTATCAACTTTAATTTATAAGTAATGATGTGCTACGCAAGGTACCGTGAAAATTGAAAGATTAGATCATCTGGTCTTAACCGTTAAAAATATTGATGTTACAGCGTTATCCTATGAATCTATACTTGGTATGCAAATGATCAAATTTGCTGAAAATCGTGTTGCTTTACTTTTTCGACAACCAAGAATTAATCTTCATGATTTGGGTAATGAATTTTAACCTAAAGCTAAAAATGTAATGAATGGCAGCGCAGAATTATGTTTTATTATTTCAACGGCAGTTGAATAAGCAATCAGTCAATTATTATGAAAAAGTGTGAATATCATTGATCGACCAGTGAATAAAACGGGTGCAACTGGCGCTATTATTCCAGTATACTTTAGATATTCAGATAAAAATTTAATTGAAGTATCTAATTATCTTGGTAGTTAGCCTATGAATTGTTATAGATACTTTCGTTCTGACCATCGAGTACGTGGTCGACAAAGAATCTTTGAGTTGATGTGTATCATCATACAAATTAAACAGAGGACTAAACATGGAACAACAATTTGCCATTCATATTGACTCTTGGGCTAACGGTATGAATATTCCAGCTAAATTCGCTTTTGGGCAGCCAGGAAGTGACACCTTATTTGCACTTAGTGATAACATAAATCCTGGCATTCGATGGTCTCATGCGCCAAAAGAAACAAAGTCCTTTGCTATCATTTGTCATGATCCTGATGCCCCGTCTTCACGTGAAAACGTAAATCAAGAAGGCAAGATGATTTCCGATGACCTATCTCGCGTAAATTTCTTTCATTGGGTTCTTGTTAATATTCCTGTAGGCGTATCTGCAATAATCGAGGGAACAGCCAGTAGCGGCATTACGCCAAGAGGAAAACCTATAGGCCAGACACCACTCGGCATGACAGGTATTAACGACTATACGAACTGGTTCAATGGCGACTCAGATATGGAAGGCATCTACGGTGGTTATGACGGACCCTGTCCGCCGTGGAATGACAGTATCGTGCACCACTATCATTTCCAGATCTTTGCACTTGATATTAAAACGCTGAATCTGCAAAACGAATTCACAGGTAAAGACGCGTTGCAGGCAATGAAGGAACACATTCTTGGGGTTGCTTCGCACGTAGGAACCTACTCAATGAGCCCAATAAGCTACAAGTTATAGCAAGCTGTTTTAGTAGTAGAAGAATCTCTCTAAACTGTGTAAATGGCTTTTCACTTAAAAATTCAATACCAGCCAGACAATTTTGTGCAAGTTGTCTTGTGTTGAGGGGTGCGAACTTGAAAACCAGCCTTGCACTGCGCAATCAAAAGGGAGTAACCATAAAAGAATTAGCATTCTTGCTTTAATTCTACCGAAAAATGTTTAGCGTAGCTAATCGTTGATAGCTTTAATGTTGCGCCTCATTCTGAGTAGCGAGTTTGTGCCTGATGTTTCATTATTGAAATAATATGGGTATATATTAGGTATTATAGCAAAAAGCGAGTTCATTCATCACTTGGTTATAATACATAAGCTAAAACAAGAAGAGGTTTTAAAAATGTAGCTTAGAAGCCATCCCAAAAAAACTTGAGCATTATAAAGCTAGTGAATATTGATAAGAATTGAACTATTTGATTTTAACTTAGTATATTTGAAGGATAATTGGGTATAATATTATGCTTGAATGTTCTTACCGAGTACTGATCCACTCGTTAATATTCCTTTTTGATCGTAGGTAACCGTATTTTTACCTGTTGCTTGAGTTATTAATTGCATTAAATGCTTGTTACTTTTCATGCTAAGTTGCACTAGTTGACCATTTATTTCGTTTATTTTTTGGCAATCCTTGAATGCCTTATCAGCTTGACGTTTTAATCCGAAGAGTTCCTCATCGTTTTCTATGTCGGATAATGTGGTTGTTGATGCAATGTCACTGTCTCGAGAGGAAATATCTTGAAGTTTTTTTTGCTTGTTGAATAAAACTTCATTAAGCGATGAGAAGTCTTTATTTTTGAGGCAATTGGTTTCCTCTTCAAGAATTTGTTGAAGTTCTACAAGAGCCTTTATTTGCTCCTTAAATTGAGTTGCTGTCATTATGCTTACTCGTTATTGTTATTCAGTAGGATTGTACTTAGAAAAATCACCTTCAAATTTGCTAAGTCTTTCTGCAAGATGTTCTACATTTATTTTATAATCACCATTAATAATTGCAGCTTTTAATTCTTCAATGCGTGTGGCATTAACTTCATTATTATTGTCATTATGTAATTTATGCAAGTTTTTAGCTTGCGATGTTAGTTGCACTGAATCTTGACTTTTTGCGACTGGCTTGTTTTGCTCTTCATTTTTAGTATTAAATTGATTTAAATCTTTATTTTTATCAATAGAAACCTTGTTTTGCCCGGCTTGATTGTTAATATTTATACTCATGATGACTCTCCTTTATTTACTCTCGAACTATAATATCGGCCAAGGTTTAAATTTCTTTAATTAATTTTATAATTTTTTTCATTAATTATCTTTTAATCGTTATTGGCATGTTCGTCAATTTTTTATTATTATTTTTATTATTTTTGTGGGGTGGTGGGGTAAATGGCTTAAAATTGTATTTGAACATTTTTTAATCCTTTTACAACACCAACAACCACACGCTGAGTTTGTATATTTTTCACTCTAATTGTTGAGCCTATGTTAGCATCAGAAAGTGCTATACCTGATGTTTTGATTGATAAACGGTTATTTTTTGCAAAAATATTAACTTTATCATTTTTACAAACAATACAAATGTCACGGTTTTTTATTACTTTATTTTTAGAAATATTTCTTTTTAAACGGCTACCATATAATGGGGCTGGTAATGAGAATGAGCCACTTTTAATACGAGATTTTCCGAGGTAAAGAATTTTAGTATTCTCTATGTTGAGTATTTGATTTTTGCTTAAACTCTGTGAAGCTACCACCACTGGAAGTAACTTTTTTACTCTAACGCGAACATAAATGGACCAAGAATCGGGATCAGGACAAGTGATTTTTACGGTAGTATGAGGTTTTAGTTTCTCGTTAACAACTCGCCCTTTAAGTGGACCATGGCATCTTTTGTATGTTTTTATTTTACTAAGAGGACTTGCTTTAATATCGATTTTTTCGCCGGCTTCTTTATTTTCAACCGTACTATATTTTTCTAAAATTTGCGTTTTAGCAAAGTTTTCTAATGTGTTATTGTAATTAGTTTCAGCAAAAACAAAATTACAACCTAAACTAAGAAAAAGAATAAGAAAAAGTTTCACTATGTGAGCTCCAAGTAGCAATAAAATAACCTATAGTGAACAATATTATAGGATATTTTTTATAATACTAATACTAGAAAAGGATATATAATATGGCTGGCGTGTTAGATTCTGTAAATCAAAGAACGCAATTAGTTGGACAAAATAGACTCGAGCTATTATTGTTTAAGTTATCAGATAGTCAAATTTATGGTATTAATGTTTTTAAAGTGCGTGAGGTTTTACAATGCCCACCGTTAACTACACTACCTAAACTTCATCCGTCTATGCGAGGTATTGCGCATATTCGTGGACAAACTATTTCTATTATTGATATGAATCTTGCAACGGGAGGGCAGCCAATTGAAGATCTTGAGACACGTTTTATAATAATCACTGAATATAATCGATCTGTTCAGGCATTTCTGGTCGGATCAGTCGAGCGAATTATTAATATCAATTGGGAAAATATTTTACCACCGCCTAATGGCGTAGGGCGTAGCAATTACCTCACTGCGGTGACGGAGTTAGAAGGATCACTTATTGAAGTGTTAGATGTTGAAAAAATTCTTGATGAAATATCACCCATTGCGACGGATGTAGCAGTAGATGTGATTGATCGCACAATCCAAGAAAAAATGTCTAATAAAAAGATCCTTATTGCTGATGATTCAATGGTAGCAAGAAGGCAAATAGAACGCGCATTATCAGCATTAGGCATTGACTGTGATATGGTAAAAGACGGCAAAGAAGCACTTGTTTTATTGAAGAGTATTTCTAAAACACAGCCGGTTACGGATAAATATGCGCTGATGATTTCTGACGTTGAGATGCCTGAAATGGATGGCTACACACTTACAGCAGAAGTTAAGGCGGATCAAGATTTGGCAGGGCTACATATTATTTTACATACATCTTTGAGTGGTATATTTAACCAAGCAATGGTTGAAAAAGTTGGAGCTGATGATTTTATTGCTAAATTTAATCCTGATGAATTAGCTGTTGCTGTTCAAAAGGTGATTAACTTACAAACTAATATAAGTGAGAAATAACCAGTGAGATCTCTTTGTGACGATATATATAAACAATTTTCAGACTTTTTAGAGGTTCAATGTGGCATTGTATTGGGCGATAACAAACAATATTTAGTAAAAAGTCGGTTAGTCCCCCTAATGGAGCAATTTTCTTGTGAGAGTTTATCTGATTTAATTCATGAGTCTATGAGCTATCGAAACCGTAATTTAAGGGCAGCGGTTATAGATGCGATGACAACAAACGAAACACTTTGGTTTCGCGATAAATATCCGTTTGAATTACTCACAAAAAAAATATTTCCTGAAATGAGTGAAAATAAGAAAAATATTAAAGTTTGGTCAGCTGCGAGTTCATCTGGACAAGAAGCGTACTCTATCGCAATGACTGCATTAGATTTTAAAAAGCACCATTCAGTGAATTTTAGCGTGCAAATAACGGGCACTGATATTTCTACTAGTATGCTTAATCAATGTAAAGAAGGTATTTATGATCAGCTTGCACTATCAAGGGGTTTAAAGCCGGAATATAAAAAACTGTATTTCAACGAATGCCAAGGTAGCTCTGGAAAAATGCAGTTGAAACCAGAGGTTAAAAGGTTAGCTAATTTTAAAAGTTATAATTTACTTGATAGTTATGGCTCTTTAGGAAAGTTTGACATTATTTTTTGTCGTAATGTCCTTATTTATTTTTCAGGTGATGTGAAATCTAAAATTTTGAATCAATTTGCGGGTGCGTTAAATCCTAAGGGATATTTAATCTTAGGTGCGTCAGAGTCAATGACAGGTTTATGCGATAAATTTGAAATGATCAGGTGCAATCCAGGTATTATTTACCAACATAAATAATTGACAGCGATCACTTAAAAAAGGGGCAATCATTGCCTCTTTTTTTATTTTTATAAATAAATACCATTATTTTGCCACGAACTTGGTGCCTAAAGAAACCTGAAAAATTAAATTAATTACCTTATTCCTAAATGAGGTAATATTTACCAATGCAGGAGTGTAAAAATGAGGAAAACAGGTGGCTCGCTTTCAGTTGAATTTAAAAGTATGCTTGTTTTAGAGTAATTATAAAATCATACCAATTACAATAAATAACCTAACTATTATAGTTAATAAAACAACTGGCTTCCACGTTGTTCTGTCATAAAGGTAACATACATTTACTTATTCCCTCAAACAAGCAAGTTTATCGCATAATATATAAATCATATATTTAATGTAAGTATACAAAAAAACAATAGCACAGATTGCAAATGTGCATAATATAACCCCAAAAAGATCTTCAGAATTGGCAGCAAATATTCTTAGATAACGCCGTAATTTCAATGCCGCCTGTTAAGTTAGTTGAGGATCTAACTGGTTCAATCGATATTTGTCAACAACGAATGTTTTTTCCATAATTCTTACCCGTTGGGTCTCCCACTTCCAAAAAAAATAAGTTTTAAATAAATTTTTTTCATTTAAATTACTTGCAAACGATTGCGAAATTAATCGTTGATAGACATCAACTGGCATCTTGCTTTTGTGTCCGAACTAACACCTAAATAAAGCACTTTGATTGGTAATGGGTATAGGCAATTTCCTAGCAAGTTCATGTTTTGTCAGTGAGTATGCACAATCCAATACCAAGTGAGGAATTTTTATGAGATCAAACGAAGCATATAAACTATTTCATTACGCGGAAGTGGTGGCTAGACATTTGGAGAGAATAACCATTACAGATCCTATTTTTCCGTATAATCAAGGAAACGTTACAATACCAACTAAAGAAACCCAAATGCATTCTCTTGCTACTGTTATGTCAGGAATTAGAGGAGCTGGCGGAAACCGTCCAAGCTTATTAGGTGGACGGCATATCGTTCAAACTAAACAAGAATGGATTGTTCAAGGCAACCGAACCCTAGCTTTTGGGAAAGGGATCTGCACAGATTGTGCTGCTGTAGCGGGAGCAACATTCCTTAGTTACGTGAATAAAATAGCTATAAAAGAAAATAGAGAAATTAAATCTAGGATAGAAATTATTTCTGACACCGAACATGCGTACGTTGTTGTAAATAGAGAAGGACCTCTTGAAATGGTTGTTCAATGGGGCTTAGATGCTTTTGTTATTGATATTTGGATTCAGAACCAATTTCGACAAAATCACGTTAAAGGCGTATTTTGGGCTGACGATTTTTTACATATAATGGGTAAGAGTATTTTAGCAAACCACAATCGGTTGAAGGTAGAGGTTATTCTTAGGGACTAGAATTTCGAAGAAACTTTTATTTTCTACAATCCTGCGATGTATTTTTATAATACCCCAAGCAATCCAAACCTGAATTTAAAAAACAATAAAATCCTGAATTCAAGAATTAACATCCTTGTTCCTATTTGAGATAATATTTACCAAATATGAGATTTAAAATGAACAATATATTCATCTGAATTTAAAAGTAGTCTTGTGTTGTAGTTATTAGAGAATGAAAAAAAAGCTGAAATTGCAATTGAAAATAATATAACGGCCAAAAATCTTCAGAATTGGAAGAAAATAATTATGGACATAAAAAATACAGTTACAAGTTCAGAGCGCTCGATATTAGTAGATCAAATCAAGTTTGTAGTACAGGTATCACATACATCAAAATTAATGCTGGAATGGTCTACATCGTTGGAGTGATTGACTGGAAGTTTAAGGCATTTTTATCATATAAAATATTAAATACGATAGACTGTGAATTAGTGATGAATGTATTATATCCTGCGTTAAATTCTTATGGGGAAACCTCATATATGTACTTCTCAATTTTGCCATAATTTCCTAGCAATAATATTTAAGTACATGACGGTTATTCGTTTTTATAATCACATAAAATAACCAAATATCTATCCTAATGTATTCGTCGAATATTCTCTCAGGATCTATTAAACGCCCGCAATTTATCCCATCCTACAATAATTAGTGGCATAAGTGTTGCATACTTTTATGTATAGGAGAAATTTATGGCAATTAACTTTGAGAAAGCATTTGGTATTCATCAGCATACAATTGGCGTTCGAGCGCGACGCACTGAAATGTTATCAAGTAACATTGTCAACAGTGATACGCCTGGCTATAAGGCAAAAGATATTGATTTTAAATTAGCATTAAATAATGCAATGTCACCAGAAAGTAAACACGTTTTTTTGAATATGACAGATAGCAGACATAAATTTGCGCAAGGGCAATCATCTTCTGATGGCTCTGTTTTGTTTAGAGCAAGTAAACAAAACGATGTAGGTGATGGAAATTCGGTTGATTCTGAAGTTGAGCGTAGCCTCTTTATGAGAAATAACCTTGAATATCAAGCGAGTTTAAATTTTTTAAATAGTAAAATAACAAGTTTAAGAAGCGCAATTAAAGGCTAGTAATTAAAAATAATTAAACAAAAGGTGGCAATGATGAGTTTATTAAGAGTCTTAGATATATCTGCAACGGGAATGAGTGCTCAAGCAGTTCGTATGAATACAACTGCAAGTAACTTGGCAAATGCGAACAGTGTTAGTAGTAGCGTGAATGAAACGTATCGAGCGCGCCATCCTGTCTTTTCTGCGGAAATGACCAATGCTACAAATTCACTCAATAGTAGTGTAGGTGTGAATGTTGAAGGTATTATCGAAAGTTCTGCAGAATTAAATAAGGAATATTTACCAAATCATCCAAAAGCCGATGAAAATGGATTTATATACCATTCCAATGTAAATATGGTGGAGGAAATGGCAAATATGATCAGTGCTTCTCGTTCATACCAAACTAATGTACAAATTGCAGACGCAGCGAAACAAATGCTAAATCGTACTTTGGAAATGGGTAAAGGTTAAGGGGTAATTTATGAGTTCAATTTCTAGCTTTAGCGGACTAAATCTACATGTGCCTTTGACAGATGAACAAATCAAGGCAAACAAAGATATTGATGCTAAACAACAATTACAGCAAGACGACTTTTTTGCGTTGCTTTCACAGCAGCTTGCATATCAAGACCCTTTCAAACCAGTAGATAATTCAGAAATGATTGCGCAAATGGCGTCATTTACAACTGCAGAAGGAATCTCAACGATGGGAGCTGAATTTGGGGCTATGACAGAGGTTTTAAATTCTAGCAAAGCGCTAGAAGCATCTACATTAGTCGGGAAAAAAGTTTTAATTCCAAGTAACACGGGTTACCTAGGTGAAGAGGATAATTTAACAGGCTCGGTCACTACTAAATCAGGTGCTTATAACGTAATGGTTAGAGTGGAAAATGAATTAGGTGTTGTGGTGCGTAGTTTGCCTCTTGGTGATCTTGGTGCAGGAAACCATCGTATATCATGGGATGGATTATCTCAAAATGGAGATAGGTTACCAAACGGAAAATACTCGTTTAATACAACGGGAATGGTCAATGGGCGGGGAGAAGAGTTAACTACAGCTTCTTATGCTCACGTTCAAAGTGTCAGCCTTGGTGGTGGTAATGCAGGTGTCAATTTAAACCTTAAAGGTTTAGGCGGGATTAGGCTGGCTGATGCCATTGAAGTTTCTGAAAAATAAAAAATAATTTAGGGGAATATTATGTCTTTTAATGTTGCATTAAGCGGAATAGCAGCCGCGCAAACAGATTTAAATTCGACTGCAAACAATATTGCGAATGTAAATACCGTTGGTTTTAAAGAGTCACGGGCAGAATTTAACAGTATTTTTTCTCAGTCTACCAGTAAAAATAAAACAGGTAATGGGGTAGAGACTTCAACAGTTTCTCAACAGTTTCATCAAGGTAGTTTAAAGTTTTCAGAAAATCCGCTAGATTTAGCAATCACTGGTCGAGGTTTTTTTGTAACAACGAGTAATGAAATTGATCGAGATTTTAAATATACACGTGCTGGTATGTTTAAATTGGACGACAATAATAATATTGTTTCTAATCAAGGTCATTTTTTACAAGCATTTCCAGTTAATCAGGACGGCTCGTCATCTTCAATTAGTTTAAGTACTACAGAGCCAATACATATCCCAGAAACCGCTGGTGTGCCAGTTCGGACGTCTACAATTGATATTGCATTAAATCTTCCTGCTGGGAGTGTACCTCATGACCCTGCGCTTTTTGATCCTGAAGATTCATCTACTTTTAATCATGCAACATCGGTTGCGGTATATGATTCTTTAGGTGAATCTCATATTACATCAACTTACTACATTAAACCATTTAACACCTCTTATACAGGTAATAACCACTGGGTAACTTTTGTTACAGTAGATGAAAAACCTGTTTCAGTTTGGGATGTAGATCAAGGGGAGCCTACTGCAGGTATTTACGGTAGAGATTTAGATAACGACGGTAATCGAGATACTATAGATAACCTAAATGCAGAGGTTAGTAGGTTATCAACTCTTGTTGGAATAGCCACAACTGCAGCGACTGCATCGAAAGCTACTTCTGATGCATCCGAGGCTGCTGCATTAGCAGCTGAAACCGCTAGTGTAAATGCTATAGCTGATAATACGGCAAATCCAACTCCGGCGAGTGCTGCTTTAGTAATTTCAACAGGCACTGCGGCAACTGACACAAGACAACAGGCAACAATTGATTTAGTGATTACAGCAATTGATGCAGATAAAGAAGCTTTCGCAGTTAAACAAAAAGCTGAGGCAGTCGCTATATTATCTATAGCATCTACTAATGGTGCTAGTGGAGAAGCTTCTTATAAATATAAAGACGGGAGGGTAATCACTGGTGGAGTATTAACTTTTGATGCTGTAGGTGTATATAAGGGAAGCTCACCAGAGGTCCTAACATTACAAGCTTTAGGTATTGATGATCCAAGCTCGGTAACAGTGTTAAATGATGGCGCTAGTATTTTAGATCCAGGTGCAGATGGAACGCAGCGTCTAACAATGAACTATCAAGCGCCAACGCAATTTTCATCGAATTTTGAAGTGACAAATTTAGAGCAAGATGGACTCACTGTTGGGCGTTTAACAGGCGTAGACATTGACTCGGATGGGTTAGTGAAGGCAACTTATAGTAATGGTACATCTCAACCCTTATCACGTGTTGCACTGGTACGTTTTCATAATGTTCAAGGGTTATCACAATCAGGATCATCTTGGTCATCTTCAGAAGCGTCAGGAGTTGCGATTGCGGGTGAGGCTGCAGCTGGCTCATTTGGTTCGATCAATTCAGCAGCATTGGAGCAGTCAAATGTCAATTTAACGACAGAGCTTTTCGACCTAATTACAGCACAACGTAACTTTCAAGCTAATTCACGTGTACTTGAAGTTAATAATACATTGCAACAAACTATTCTACAGATCCGCTAACATTTCCTCTTTACCATAATTATTTTTTTTTTAGACATGAAAATACACCTTTTGAGGTGTATTTTTTTATGTTGACATCAGTTAGTGTATTTATTATGGCATAGATTTTGCTACTTTATTTATATAGTTGACTACATAACAGAGGTCTAAATGGATAAGTTTCTTTATATTGCAATGTCAGGTGCCAAAGAATCGATGAATGCAGTGTCTATCCACAGTAACAATATTTCAAACGCAAGAACAACGGCTTTTAAATCAAGTTATGAACAAGCGCGTAGTATGCAAGCTTTCGGAGACGGTTTACCAACACGCGTGTTCGCGGTAACTGAATCTCCAGGTGAAAATTTTGAAAGTGGTTTGTTACGTACCACAGGACGTGACCTAGATGTTGCTATTCAAGGGGAAGGCTGGTTTGTTGTTGAGTCTAAGCAAAATGACGAAGGAATGACTAGAAGCGGCGAATTTAGGATAGATCCTGAAGGTTATTTAATCGACATCAGCGGAAATAGACTTATTTATGATAATGACTTCCCTATTCAATTACCTTTGCCAATTGAAAAATTGAATATTAGATCCGATGGCATTGTTGAGGTTAGGCCAGAAGGAGCGCCTAGTGTAGGACTAGAAGAAATTGGCCGTTTGAAATTAGTAGATCCACCTTTGAAAGATTTAATCAGAGGTAGTGACGGTCTATTTCGAATGAATAATGGTGGCATTCTACAGGAGTCCTTAGAGGTTTCTATAATGTCTGGCGCACTAGAAAATTCTAATGTTAATTTAAGTAGTGAATTAACTAGTTTAATTAATTTACAACGACAATTTGAAATTCAAATTAAAATGATGAAACACGCCGAAGAGATGGACAGAAGTTCAGACTCTTTATTACGTATTTAGATATAGGAGAAATATTATGCATCCTGCTCTTTGGATAAGTAAAACTGGGTTAGATTCACAACAAACAAATGTAGCGACTATTTCAAATAACCTTGCGAATGCGAGTACTGTTGGCTTTAAAAAAAGCCGCGCAATTTTTGAAGATCTGTTGTATCAAAACATTAACCAAGCTGGTGCAAACGCAACGCAAAATACTAAACTCCCATCGGGCTTATCGATCGGCTCAGGGGCAAAGGTTGTGGCTGTACAGAAAGATTTTACTCAAGGCAATTCACTTACCACAAATAATTCACTTGACCTTATGGTTGATGGTCGTGGTTTTTTTGAAATTGAAATGCCCGATGGAAGCTCTTCATTTACCCGAAATGGACAATTTCAATTAAATGAAGAAGGGATCATTGTCACTCCAGGATCTGGTTTTCCGCTGTTACCACAAATTCAAATTCCTGCAAATGCGGTAGGCATTAGTGTTGGTGCTGAAGGTGAAGTATCAGTAAGAATCGTAGGGCAAGCTGAAAATCAGGTAGTCGGACAGCTAAATACTAACGATTTTATCAATCCAGCAGGGCTAGAGTCATTGGGTCAAAATTTATATGCAGAAACAGGATCAAGTGGCGCACCATTACAAGGTGTACCTGGTGGAGATGGTATGGGTTTTATACGTCAAGGAATGCTTGAAACATCAAATGTAAATGTTACTGAAGAGTTAGTTAATTTAATTGAAAGCCAGCGTATCTATGAAATGAACTCTAAAGTTATTTCTACTGTTGATGAAATGTTATCGTATGTTGGCCAGCAGCTCTAAGGGAGTAAATTATGTTTAGAATAATATTATTTAGTAGCTTGCTTTTACTTGGCGGTTGCACTTCTTTGCCAGACGAAGCAAAAAAAAATGATCCTGAATTTGCGGCTGTAGAGCCTCACGATCCAAGTGTTAATATTAATAAATTTGGATCTTTATTTCAAGACAGCTATGCAAATAATTTATATTCTGATATTAAAGCACATCGTGTTGGCGACATTATTACTGTCTACCTTGAAGAATCAACTTCAGCCAAGAAAAAGGCAAGCACGAGTTTAGAAAAGAAAAATACTTTTAGTCTTGTGTTTGATGCAATTGTTTCCCCTTGGGTTACTGCAGCTCCAATAGCAAGTGGTGGTGTTACTGCAGGTTATAATCAAAAAGGAAAGTTTGAAGGTGATTCAGATGCTGATCAAAGTAATAGCTTACAGGGCAGTATAACAGTGAATGTGGTGCGAGTATTAAGTAATGGTAATCTAGAAATTCGTGGAGAAAAATGGTTAATGCTTAATAATGGAGATGAGTTTGTGCGTATTAAAGGGGTCATACGTTCAGAAGATGTTAGTTACAATAACTCAGTTTCGTCAAAGCATGTTGCTAATGCTCAAATTCAATATGGAGGCACTGGCGAGTTTGCAAACACGCAGGCGCAAGGTTGGTTAAGTGGATTCTTTAGTGGACCATATTGGCCATTATAATTTAATAATATGTGTAAGGTGAGGGGGTAATCATGTTTTCAATCAAAAAGATAATCATTAGTTTTTTAATTATTGTTTTATCAAGTCCGCTTTATTCTGCGCGTATAAAAGATGTGGCAAGTGTTGCCGGGGTGCGCAGTAACCAATTAATTGGTTACGGTTTAGTGGTCGGTTTGCCAGGTACGGGAGAAAAAAGTAGCAAATTTACTGAACAAGCATTCGCAACTATGTTGCGTAATTTTGGAATCAATATTCCACAAGGGCAAACACTTAAAATTAAAAATGTAGCTCCTGTTGCAATAACAGCAGAATTAGAAGCTTTTACTAAACGAGGTCAAAAAATAGATATAACCGTTTCTGCGATTGGAGAAGCTAAAAGTTTACGAGGTGGTGAGTTATTACAAACGTTTCTAAAAGGCGTCGATGGTAATGTTTACGCATTGGCACAGGGTAGTCTTGTTGTTGGTGGCTTGGGTGCAGAAGGTGCTGATGGTTCAAAAGTTGTCATCAATACGCCAACCGTTGGCAGAATTTCAAATGGTGCGATTGTTGAAAGAGAAATTATTTCTCCATTTACAAAAGGCGACACAATTACTTTTAATTTACACAAATCTGATTTTACAACCGCTAAGCGTCTTGCAGATACGATCAATAATTTAGTGGGCAAAAATACGGCAATATTGATAGATGGCACATCAATAAAGGTCCTTGCACCACGTGATAGATCTCAACGTGTTTCATACTTATCCACGCTTGAAAATTTAAAGTTTGAACCCGCTCGTAGTAGTGCAAAAATTATTGTCAACTCAAGAACAGGTACCATTATCATTGGACAAGACGTCAAATTATTACCAACAGCTATCACACATGGCGGCATTAGTGTTACGATTTCTGAAAATAAAGAAGTTTCTCAACCTAATGCATTTGCAGGAGGAAACACTGAAGTTGTGGATAACAGTGAAATAACAACAACAGAGTCAGATAGCCGTATGTTTAAGTTTGATACTGGAGTGAACTTAAATGATCTTGTACGAGCGGTAAATGAGGTTGGGCTTGCTCCTGGTGATTTAATGGCTATTTTAGAAGCCTTAAAACAAGCAGGTGCGCTTCAAGGTGAGTTAATTATCATTTAATACTGTGAGTCCTTTGCAAATATCGCATAAGTTAGTCTATTGTATTACTGAGGCGGGTAACTCATGTAAAACCCTAATAATGACAATGACAGAGAAAAACTTATCAATTTTATTGGTTATACCAATTACAAGAGCCTCGAACTAAGTAGATATCTAACATACCTAATTAAAAATTATACCAATTTGTTCAAAAAGATGGTCAACAATAGAGCCTACTGGATTTAACTATCTAAACTTTATTAAAATATAACTTCATCTATGAACTCTAAAATAAGATTTAGAGCTAATATTTGTCCTATCTACGATTAGCTTTTTACGCGTCAATTGATACTAAACTCTACATTGTTCCTGATAGGTAGCCTTCTTGTCAATAAAAACGTAGTACTCGGCTTATGTTTGAACACGTATAGTTTAAAAGATTAACGCTTAATCTTTTAAACTATATTTTATGATAGGCAGATTCAACCCTCAAGTGCATCATCGTTAAGCCGCTAGTGCTAGCACATGTTTTTTCATCATTTCAAATGGTGTTATAAATAACATCATGTTTCTTGGCCTATTATTCAACTGAATTAAGTTAAGCCCAACTGAATCTTCACAGATCGATTTAAAATCTGTAGATTTATATCCATCATACCTGAATATGCAGGTTTTAGCGGGAATTTAAAAGCTTTAAGGCAAAGCCTTGATTGAAGAAAATGGATATTCCCTTACCAATTTTTTTAGGTTATTTATTAGATGTAATTCTTTGATCGCTTGCTTTCATCTCACTTATTAGTTTTCTCCTAAATCTTATTGCTCTACATTGCCCACCGTTAAGCACGGTGTAATTATCATGATTTAGAGGGAAAATTTTTCTGGTTTGTTTAAAAAATGTAATAGGAAGATGTACTATTTACCAATAACCAGTTGGAGAACTGGAACTTTGCGTGTCCAAAGTACATTAAACAAACATGAGGGTTCGTTCAAAGTGAATAACTGCTAAAATGTGATGTCGGAACCGTGGTTACTTTTCCTTATGCAGGTAGCATGGAGTTAGCTTTAGTGAAGCTGTAGCGCTATTATTCAAAAAATAATTGCTAGAATTTGCTAAAAATCAACAGTAACCATTCAACTACGCTTAATGGTTATAAGATAAAGCTAAATATGATCACGAAACACAGTGGTTGAGTTGGTTAAATTAGATCACCTTGATCTGTGATCTGCGGCCACAAAAAGCGGTGAAACAATAGGTGATACTTATGAGCAGCATAAGTTACAGCCCATGCTGGATTTGTAGCTTAATTACAATAACATTGAAAGTTAAGACCTGATTGTTGCAAACAGTTGTACCTGTATTGACCGATACAAATTTCACTGATATTGTTGTATTAGAATCGATACTTAAATTTTCTAATTCGAACAATATAAGATGAATATGAGAGTCCCCCAGTGAAATCCTTTCCAGAGAAATACACTCCTGGTTTTATGAGAAATACGCGATTCAAAAAGCAAATACTCAAAAAATTGGCAGAGAAAACAGATAGCTATATGACAATTCAGTTTGACACTTGGGGAACAGATCCATATAGCAGATCTGAAAATATTCGTGATGGGTTTAATGATCATGAGCGATGTATGTTATCGCAGGCTTTTGAAGCTACAGTTGAAGGTTCAAAACAAATGTATGAGGCTGGTAAATCTCGCTTCAAGGATCATTTGAATGATCTTCGATTATATTTTGGATTAATAGAAAGCCAATCTGACTTCCAAGAGAATGTTGATTACATAATACATGGGGTAAATATGATGCATGCGGTGTTAGGTGATAACACACAAGTACTAACGTTTGTTGATAGCCGAGATACACTACGGGGAAATTTTGACATTGAATACCTAGCGCCCCTGGGTTTTAATAAACTTTGTGGAGAAAAAGCGTTTGTGGTTTATGAAGACAAGACGGCTAATCAGAGTGCAGCATGGGTGCGAATACTAGACAAGGCTAACCGGTTGAAAGACAACGCTCCACACGTAGGTTCAGGATATCGTGTATATATAGGCTATGAGGCTGTAAAATTGAATACTACGTTGTACGCCAGAATGCATTTAATCTATCATGAAATGACTCATAAGGTACTAGACACTACTGATTTAGGCCATAATGGACTCCTTTTATATGGTCAACAAGCTTGTTACATGGCAGCCAAAGAAAACCGTTACAGAGCACTTGAAATTGCGGACTCTTGGGCCTTTTTTTTTCATTGTTTTCATCCAGGAGGAACAAAGTAGGTTTTCTTCGTCTAAAATCTTATTAATTGCATTTAGTGATATGTGAGCCTTAAAAACGTGATGGAAGTTGTATCATATTTTAATCCGTTAAATTGATATATATTATTTGCTGGCATTGGAATTAGTTTCATTAATTGTTAC
Source organism: Psychromonas sp. (assembly GCA_023145575.1). Classification (GTDB taxonomy): domain Bacteria; phylum Pseudomonadota; class Gammaproteobacteria; order Enterobacterales; family Psychromonadaceae; genus Psychromonas. Next base: position 13,052 of record JAGLDN010000276.1, on the reverse strand, counting down.
TGTTTGTGTATTTTTACAATTGTCCTTGCTAAGATCTTATTTTTCATGTCCACAAGGTTTTCATTTTGACTGCATTTGTAACGGCTACCACCCTAAAAAATCATGTATCTCATGCAATGTGTAAAGATCAATTTCGTTTTCTTCAGCGTATTGATGGCGCTTTAAAAAATAACACTTGTGAAAAAAGAGAGCTAGCATTAGTTAAAATAGCTTGCGATATTCAAACATCGATTGATAAACGTAACTTGCGTTTAGAAAACTTGCCCGAAGTAGACTATCCAGAAAATCTGCCAGTTTGTCAGAAAAAACAAGCAATTTTAGACACTATTAGGGATAACCAAGTGGTGATCATTGCGGGCGAAACGGGATCTGGTAAAACAACCCAAATTCCTAAAATTTGCCTAGAGCTTGGGAGAGGTGTAGGAGGCTTAATTGGTCATACACAACCCAGACGTATTGCAGCGCGTACAGTTGCCACTAGAATTGCACAAGAATTAGGTTCAGTTTTGGGTCAAACTGTTGGTTATCGTGTGCGCTTTACTGATACAGTCAGTGAGAAGTCTTATATAAAATTAATGACGGATGGTATTTTACTGGCAGAAATTCAAAATGATCTTTTTTTAACTCAGTACGATACGATTATTATTGATGAAGCACATGAGCGTAGTTTAAACATCGATTTTTTATTAGGTTACTTAAAGCGGTTATTACCACGACGTCTTGATTTAAAAGTTATTATTACCTCCGCAACGATTGATCCCATACTATTTTCAAAACATTTTAATATTCAAGGGAAAGACGCTCCTATTATTGAGGTCTCTGGTCGTATATATCCTGTTAAGACACTTTATCGTGCATTAGATGATTATTCAGATGGCGATCAAATTGAGGGTATTTTCAATGCTGTTGATGAATTGCAGTGCTTAGGCCGTGGTGATATTCTCATCTTTATGAACGGCGAACGAGAGATACGAGATACAGCAGAAGCACTGCAAAAACGAGATTTACTTGATACAGAGGTGCTGCCTTTATTTGCGCGGCTTAGTGTTGGAGAGCAAAGTCGTATTTTTCAATCTCATACAGGACAGCGAATAATATTGGCAACTAATGTTGCAGAAACATCATTAACTATTCCTGGTATTAAATATGTTATTGATACAGGTACAGTGCGTATTAGCCGTTATAGTTATCGAACTAAAGTACAACGTTTGCCGATTGAGCCGATTTCACAAGCAAGCGCAAATCAGCGTTTAGGTCGCTGTGGACGAGTAAGTGAAGGTGTATGTATCCGTTTATATTCGGAAGATGATTTTTTATCTCGCCCTGAATTTACAGATCCTGAAATCCTAAGAACAAATTTATCATCGGTTATTTTGCAAATGTTGGCTTTAGGTCTAGGAGAACTCAATAGATTTCCTTTTGTGCAACCCCCAGAAGATCGTAATATTAAAGATGGATTGTCGTTACTTGAAGAATTAGGGGCTGTTAATTTAACGTTTAAAAATCCACGTAAAAAATTAACCGTATTGGGGAGAAAATTGGCTAAATTGCCTGTCGATCCTCGCTTAGCCCGCATGATTTTAGCGGCAAAAGATTTTTACTGTGTACATGAAGTAATGGTGATAAGTGCAGCATTGAGTATTCAAGATCCGCGTGAACGTCCAATGGAAAAACAGCAAGTTTCAGATGAAAAACATCGCCGTTTTTACGACAAAGAGTCAGATTTTATGGCATTTATTAATTTATGGAATTACATCCAAGTACAACGCAATGCATTATCGAGTAATCTGTTTAGAAAAATGTGTAAGAAGGATTTTCTAGCCTATATGCGCGTGCGTGAATGGCAAGATATTTACGCACAAATAAAACAAGTCACCGATGAGCTTGATATAAAAATCAATGAAAAGGTCGCCGATTTTGATTCTATTCACCAAGCATTATTGCCAGGGCTTTTATCGCATATCGGCTTTAAAGATAAAGAAGTCGAATATTTAGGGGCACGCAACAGTAAATTCTTTTTATTTCCTGGTTCAAGTTTATTTAAAAAGCAACCCAAATGGGTAATGGTTTCAGAGCTTGTTGAAACTTCTCGTTTATTTGGCCGCGTGGCTGCAAAAATTCAACCACAATGGGTTGAGGCTCAAGCGCAACACTTAATTAAATGCAGTTATAGTGAGCCGCATTGGCAAAAAAAAGTGGGTTTAGTAGTTGCGTTTGAAAAACAAATTTTATATGGCGTGCCGATTGTCAGTAAACGTAAAGTAACCTATACCACGATTGATCCTATTTTGTGTCGCGAATTATTTATTCGCCATGCGTTAGTGGAAGGCGAGTTTATTACCAAGCATCAATTCTTCAAAGATAACCAAGAGATATTAGAAGATGTTGAAACGCTAGAGCATAAATCACGTCGTCGTGATATTTTGGTTGATGATGAAACGTTATTCTATTTTTATGATCGTCATATTCCGGAGAATGTAGCCAGTGCAGCACAATTTGATAGTTGGTGGGATCTAGAAAAGAAAACACGGCCTAAGTTGCTAAATTATAAGCGTGTTGATGTGATGGTACATGAAGCCGATAAAATCAACGATAACGCTTATCCTGATTTTTGGCAACATGGTTTGCTTAAATTAAAGTTAAATTATGCGTTTGAACCAGGTACAAAGCAAGATGGGGTGACGGTTGATGTGCCTGTTGTATTGTTAAATAAAATGGCTAATGCGGGTTTTGATTGGCAAATCCCCGCACTACGAGAAGAATTGCTTGTCGCCTTAATTAAAACACTGCCTAAAGTTTTACGCCGAAATTTTGTTCCTGCCCCTAATTATGCACAAGCGGCAATGGCTTCAATGAAACCGTTTCAGACGCCTTTACTTGAAGCATTTGAGGAACAATTACTACGTATGACAGGTGTACGTCTACCTGTAAATGCGTGGGATTTAGAGCGTTTGCCATCGCATTTACAAATAAAATTTAATGTGATTGATGATCAACAAAAAAGATTAGCGATTGGCGTTAGCATTGCTACATTGCAAAATAGGCTCCAAAATGAAATGAAGCAAACACTATCGAAAGTATCTCAACAGAGCATTGAAAGAGAAAATATTATTGAATGGAATTTTGGAAAGTTGCACGAATCATTTTCACAAAATCACGGCGGTTATGAAGTAAAGGTCTTTCCAGCGTTGGTTGATAAAAATAAAAGCGTTTCGATTGAATTATTTGACAGTATTGAAAAAGCACAACAAGCTAATCGCGAAGGTGTACGTCGTTTAGTCTTACTGAATGTACCCTCCCCTATAAAACATTTACAACAAAGCTTACCTAACAAAGTAAAATTAGGGCTATATTTTAACTCGTTTGGACACGTAAAAGGTCTCATTGATGATTGTATCGCTTGTGCGGTTGATTCGATTTTAAAAGCAGCTATTGCACCACAAACATGCGAACAATTTGAAACGCAAAAAGAAAAAGTACGAGCCGAATTAGCCGATAGAACATTACTGATCACGCAATTAGTTGAAGAAGTATTAATTCTTGCATATGACGTTAATAAAGCTTTAAAAGGGAGCTTGGACTTAAGCATGTTATTTGCTAAAGCAGATATCAAAGCTCAGCTAGAACGATTAATATACCCTGGATTTGTTTGCCATGCGGGTGAGGGGCGTTTAGCTGATTTAAAGCGTTATTTATTCGCTTTACAAAAACGCCTAGAGAAATTACCAATTGATCCCAATCGAGATAGATTGCACACCATTGAATTAAATGAACTTGAAGCGCGTTATAACGACTTATGCAACACTTTGGATAGCAATGAAAGGTGCGATCTTCAACTCGCGAACATTTTTTGGATGATCGAAGAGCTCCGAGTGTCATTATTTGCTCAACAATTAGGTACAGCTTATCCAATTTCAGCAAAACGCGTAAAATTAAAATTGGCGGAATGTAAAGGCTAGAAAATGTTTTTAATACTTGCTTATGCCAATATCACATCAAGATTAAATGTCAGATTGGCAAATTGTGCCGAAATGGGAGGCGTAAAGTCGTCCTCTTGATCATTAACTGTGTTAATCTCTTGACGCGTGAATTAAAATTAACAATTTGATTCTTAATCGGTTGTTATCTGAAGATATTTTATAACTTTACCCTTTGATGCAGGTTGCCTTGTCCCTCGGGCGCTAACTCGGCTTAATTTATGAAAAATAGCAACCTTGCGTTGCATTAATACACACAGGATCAACCGAACACACAGGATCAACCGAGTAAAAGCCTGACAAAGCCTTTTACGTATCATGGATATATGATCGAGTTTGAGGAGGAAATCGCTCCTCATACCTAAAAGTGCATTTACGCAGTTAGATTGAAACTCGCTATCCCTCAAAGACAGTTTTAAAATATTTTATCCAAGCTATAACCGTTTGTAATCGTCTCTTACGTGTGCTGGGGCTTTGCATTTTATATTTTAAATACAACTCTTCATTAATAAATTGGTCATGTAATGATTTATGAAAGATTGGCTCTGCAAAAACAATTTTGGCAAGCTCTTCAATTCTTCGCTTGAACGGTAGAGCGATTATTTTTTCGCCTATCTTTGTTAAAATTAAACATCCATCCTTTTCTGTACAAACCTTCAGCCATTTAAGAACATTAAAATAATAATCTATCTGGCGGGGAACAATATCGAATTCTAATTCAAGCTCATATTTAACTAGAGATTCATTATTGAATATAACGATCATCATATCATTAATTTTGTCTAACTTATCCGCTTGAGGAAATGGAACAGAGCGGTCTATTTTCTTCTCATCTATTGAAATGTCATAAATTGAAAATGTAGATGTTGGCTCTATAAATCTGAATGCGGTTTCTTGAGTATGGTCTGCATAACCTTTTACTCCGTCATATATATAGGGAATAAATCTAAAAACATCATCTTGAAGATAAAAGATATAACTTTTAATATCTTTTGCTTTTTTAACTTTTTTTTCCCAATATAATTGAGGGTAAAGCAACTGTCTTATATTGATATTATCTCTAAATCCTATTTTTGCTTCAATTAAATGGATTGCTTTTTTAGCTTCATAACCGCCATCTACTTCTATTTGAACACCGTTAATATCATACGGAGTCGTTCCAATTTTGAACGATAAATCACCTCTTAAACGACCTCTTATAGTTAAATTGCTTTCTTCTTTAAATACGCGATCACACATCATAGTGATATAAGCGATATCAAGCGCAGAGCCTTCGCTTTTAATATTAAAAAGGTCAATGCTTACAATGTCTTTTGGAGCAGTAATATCGATGATTTTAGTGTGTATTTTTTTCTGTATATTTATAAATGGGTCGTTTTTAGCAATACGATACAGCCCATTTTTTATTGCTAAAATTGATAAATTTTCGTTACTCATAATGGTTGGTAGATTTTGTCTAAAATCTACTTTTGTCATAAGTCTGGCTTCTTTACCATCAACATCTTTTATTTCATTAGCGGTAATATCAGCATATCCATTTGATTTAACTTGATTGAGTATTTTGTAACGATTGAAAATATTTTCCCATGACTGATTATTACTTATTTTTGGTGTTGCCATTATGTAATCCAATTTAATAATTTATTACTACAACTTCTTTAATTTTTCCTCTACCTGTTGCTCTACAATTAACAACCCTATTCGCCATTACTGTCTTTATTTTATAATCTTTGTATAAATTTAAAATGAAATCTGTATGAGAATTCGACATCATAAAATACGCACCAATACTATCAATATAATCACACATTAATTTTAATCTTTCTTGCATACCCATATTAAAACCTTTATCTGTATATGAAGTAAAAGAAGTTTCGTTTAAAGGGGCATATGGAGGGTCAAAATAAATAAGATCGCCTTGCTTTATATGTGGTTTAATGATTTCAAAATCACCCGTTTTTATTTCAGTATCTTGCAATAATTTACTGCACGCGGTTAAATTTTCATCATTGAAAAGAGTTGGATTTTTGTATTTACCATATGGGACATTATTTTGACCAGATTTATTGACTCTGTACAGTCCATTAAAACCTGTTTTATTCAGATAGATGAACCTACTTGCTTTTTTTATTTTAGATAATCTTTTATACTTGTCTTCTTGTCTATCTAATGCTCGAGTTTCATAATAATACTCTTGTGTATTTTTATGTTTTTTTAAATCGTTGCTTAATTTTTCTTTGTCATTTTTTATTACTGAATATAAATTTGTTAATTCCGAGTTGTAATCACTAATAAAATTATCCTGTTGTTTAAGAGAGAAAAAGAGGGCACCACCTCCAATAAAAGGCTCAAAATAGCGGTTATAGTCTTTTGGTAAGAGCTTTGTTAATTCTTTTATTAACTGTCTTTTACCTCCTACCCATTTTATTACTGGTCTACACATTTATTTTATTAAGCCTTAGTCTATTTTTGAGTATTATATTTTTAATATATTGCAAAAAGTGGCGGATCCACACAAATATATGGGAAATATAAAGTGGTAGGGGTTTATTTTCATGGTGATTTAGAAATAAATACCTGCACCACAAAATCTATCAAAGTCATCGAAATAATACAGGATGAATCCTCTCTTGACCATCTTGAAATGTATAAAATAAGATTGCAACGCTATTGAGCTTTGTCAATTGTGAATTGTGAATTAATATAGTAATCGACCAATACACCCACTTAGGTGTGTTTATCCCATACCATTAAAGCTTTGTTTTTGAAGTACAAAGGCAATAACTTAATGACGTGTTTATCTTATTCAGGAAGTGCTAACTTTTGATTATAACTTTCATATAACCTCAGTATCGAGGTCATTAGCTTTCGCAGTTTCAAGTACTCTATACCCGTGATCTTTGATAATTGATCTCTTTTAGGAAAAGACACTTTAAATTATTTTAAAAAAAATCATTATTACACCATGGAAATACCATTATCACATTTAGGAAAAATAAGACTTGGATCACAGCATAAAATGTCTCGTGATAAGTGAGAGTATGATCGATTAAAAGCTATTTTACTATTTTTTGAAGAGTGGTCTGAGAAAATGATTTATCAGGTGCGAAGGAAACACAAAAGCAGTATTCTTCCCCACCTTTATGAGTATTCTTCAATGCAAAAGACTAGCTCAAATTATCATGGCTTAGACAGTCAATTAAATAGTATTTATACTGAATTAGTAATAGCTCATTTTAACAGACGTTACTTTCATCGGTATAAGCGATATCTGTGAGTATATAAAAACAACGTTTTCGATTGAATATTCAAGATCCGGTCTACACAAATGGCTGCATCGTAGCAATTTCAGTTACAAGCAATTTAAAGGTGTAGTACACAAATTCGGTCAAGATAAACAAGCACAATTTAACGAATAATATATTGAGTAAAATAATAGGACAAGAAAAGCGATATTATACCAAACACTATTCGAAATAATGATGAAACATATGCGAGCACAAGCGGCATGACGATTATGCATTTGGCGGTTGAATCTGCCTTATCCTCGGAGATAATGAACAAGGTTAATTTTCTCAGAAGACGAATTAAAATAAAGACTTTAATTTATAGCGAGTAGTGCTAAGTCTAAATTTTATAACCTTGTTGATTGCTACGGGTTGCCTTGCTCTTTTTTGTAAAGATCGAAGACCCGCTCTGCGTTACAATAATCTATCAGGGAGTAACACTGTAAGAATTAATATCATCTGTTAATTAGTTAGGCAAATGATTAGCGCCGTAAGTAATTGATAGTTCAATATTTGTTTCTTTAATTGATCACCCGATCTAATGACAGGCATCGTATCTTTTTGTAACATCGGTTTAGATTTTAATTGCTGATGAAAATAATAATTTACGTTTAAATTATCGAATACCACTGTGCTTTAATAGGGCATCAATGCTTGGCTCTCTTCCCATAAAGTCTTTAAATAATGTCATCGGTGGTCTACTTCCTCCTTTTTCTAAAATAGCATTCAAAAATTTTTCACCTGTTTGTTGATTAAAAATCCCTTCTAACTCAAATTTAGAAAATGCATCGGCTGATAAGACCTCTGCCCATTTATAGCTGTAATATCCAGCCGCATAGCCGCCTGCAAAAATATGACCAAAACTATTTTGAAAGCGATTGAAGTCCGGCGTTTTATTGACTGCTACGTCTTTCCTCACCGAATCTAAAACAGTTTGCACTTGTCTAGTAACATTAGGTTGATATTGATAATGTAAAATAAAATCAAACAGTGAGAATTCAAGCTGACGAACCATTGTTAAGGCACTATTATAGTTTTTCGCAGCAAGCATCTTCTCAAGTAACTCAGTGGGTAATGGTTCGCCTGTATCAACATGCCCTGAAATCAACGCTAAAGCGTCAGGCTCCCAGCACCAGTTTTCTAAAAATTGACTTGGCAATTCAACCGCATCCCAAGGTACCCCATTGATACCAGAAACGCCTGCCACTTCGACTTTTGTTAGCATGTGGTGGAGACCATGTCCAAACTCGTGGAACATTGTAATTACCTCGTTATGTGTAAATAAAGCAGGTTTGTCACCGACTGGCTTATTGAAATTACAGGTTAAGAAAGCGACGGGCAATTGTAACTCACCATTGAGTTGCCGACGACGAGCACGACAGACATCCATCCAAGCGCCTCCGCGTTTATGCTCTCTGGCATAGAAATCAAAATAGAAGCGACCAATCAGCTTACCTTGTTTATTTGTTATATTAAAAAGTCGTACATCAGTATGCCAAGTATCAAAGTTATGAACTTCGTCAATATTAATAGAAAATAAGCGATTAACAACTGAAAAAAGACCTGACAAAACTTTATTTTCAGGAAAGTAAGGGCGTAATACTTCATCTGAAATAGCATAACGTTGTTGTTTTAATTGCTCTGCATAATAGCTTAAATCCCAAGGTTCTAGAGAATCAATACCATCTGTCTCGTTAGAATGATCTACAATAGATTGCTTTTCTTGGTGTGCTTGCGGGACTGATTTTTTACCTAACTCTGTAAGAAAGGAAATAACCTGATTCGATGTTTCTGCCATTTTTGTCGCCAAGCTAAAATCGGCATAATTAGCAAAATCAAGTATTAATGCAAGCTCATGACGCAGTGCGAGTATTTCCTCAATAATAGCCGTGTTATCAAATTCACCAGCATTTGGTCCCATTTCGGACGCACGAGTTACATATGCAGTATAAAATTCTTCACGTAGATTACTGTTTTTCGCATAAGTGATTACGGGCATGTAGCTTGGAAAATCTAGCGTAAATAAATAGCCGTCCTTATCTTTTTCACTTGCCATTTGCTTTGCTGCGATCAAAGCACTTTCAGGTAATCCATCCAACTCTCCTTTATCACTTATTAATTTGCTCCAAGCTAAAGTCGCATCCATGACGTTGTTTTGAAATTTAGATTGAAGCTGAGAAAGTTGTTGAGTTATTTCACCATAACGCACTTTTTTATCATCAGATAATGCAATACCAGATAATCTAAAATCGCGTAGCGTATTATTAATGACTTTTTGTTGCGCGGTGTTTAAGTTGGTAAATTCGTTGCTGTTGGCAAGGCTTAAATAGGCTTGAAAAAGCCCCTCATGTTGTCCCAAATAAGTAGAGTAATTAGAAAATAAGGGTAAGCATGCATCATGTGCTTCTCGCAAAACATCGTTACTGACAACACTATTCATATGTGAAATAGGAGACCATATTTTTGCAAGATTATCATCCGACTCATCAAGTACATTGACTAAATTATCCCAAGTAAATTGATCTGTATCTTTTAATTGTTTTTCTAATAAAGATTTTGATTTTGAAATTGCCGCTGTAATATCGGCAACAATGTGTTGTATTTTGATTGTACTAAATAATGGTAAATTTTCAGGGTGGCTGTTGCTGATGTCAATATTCGTCATGTTTTTACTCTTGTGTGGTGGGTTTTGATAAGCTAATACCAATGACAATAAATAATTTATCCATTTTACTCGGTGCGGTTGATCTTTGCCAGTAAATTTTATTTTCATCAAAATCGTTTTGATTTATAAGGTAAAATATGGCGATAAATAAAAATAAGATCATTCAAGTAGTTACGAATATCTTATTTAAAAAACGCTTATCAGCAATAAAAATCATCCCAGTTATTACCATCCTCGATGCCAATAAAGCAAAAAATTATTCATTTGTTAATCGATAATGTCCAACATTGTGCGAGATCACGTTTAGAACAACTCAAGGCGCATAAGCAATCAAAAATATCCGCCATGCATTCCCAAATATGTTAATGGGGCAGGGTACTTACCAAGGCCATCTAATTTTAAAGCGCTATTCCGTAGTAAGTTATTATTCAATGAGAATAGTATAAAAGGTGTATTTTCGTTCGATTTATTGGCTTTGTCGTTGACAGCAACTGATCATAGAAACTCTGCGAGGGGGGTATCGATTAAAAAGAAAATCGAGTAGAGGATCTATTTGATCGTTTCGCAATTTTAAATAGCCGCTTACACATAACTCTTTTAAAAAGAAAAAAAACAGCAAAAAGCGTGTTAAGCGTTATCTTATGAAAAACAGACTGAATGGTTATCAGTCATAGCAGGCTGATTTAAATCTGTAAATAACGTTTAAAAATTAATGTCTTTATTTTAATTCGACCTTTGGTGATTAACATAGTTCATCATCGAGAGGGAAATTTTATGCCGAGTACCCTAGAAAAATTTTCAGATCTGAGGTTGCATTTGGAAGTAACGTGGGCATAAATGCGTTTGTTGCTTGTGTAGTAACGCTATCTTGATCAGATCCGTATGGCATGTGCTTTGGGCATTTTTTCTTTGTGGCTTTGCACTCTTGTCGTTTTGCAGAGCCATGCTCACTTATTCTGAGTGGCTTGTTATTACGGAATTTATTTAAGGATATAATGTTAGATATTACCACTCAATACCAGCTTGCGCTTCCACGCCATCTTTGAATGCGTGTTTTTCATTAAGTATCAGACTATAAGTGTCTACTGCATCAATTAAATCTTGTTTGGGTGCTCTACCAGTCATAATAACATTCATCATTTTTGGACGGTTCTTAAGTGCCTCTAATGTCGGTTTAAGCGTTAAGTATCGATAGTTAAACATATAGGTGATTTCATCTAAAATAACTAATTGATACTTATCGTCACTGAGTAATTGTTGCGTTTTTTTCCATGCTTTTTCCGCACTTTTAATATCTTGATCTGCATCTTGTGTTTCCCAAGTAAACCCGTCACCCATAGCGAACCAATCAACATTGTTATATTCTTTAAAAAATAGCTCCTCGCCTGTTTTCATTGGGCCTTTTAAAAACTGTACTACGGCAACTTTATGACCATGTCCAAGTGATCTTGCCAACATACCAAAAGCAGAGCTACTTTTTCCTTTTCCAGATCCGCCAATTAAAATAGATACACCACGCTTGGTTGTGGCAGCCGCGATTTTTTGATCTTGTTTTTCTTTAATCGCCGTCATCCTTTTTAAATGATTTTTGTGTTTCATTGTTATGTTTTTGCCTGCTTTGAGTTAATTAAAATCAGATAACCAATGATCCCTGATAACACAGAGGCAATGAGGACAGAAACCTTGGCGATGACTTGTTCTTTTGGCTCAGTTAATGCCAAATCAGTAATAAATATTGACATAGTAAAGCCCATCCCAGCCAAGAAGCCTACACCTATAACATGAGACCAAGTGACACCTTGTGGTAACTCGCCAATTTTCAGTATTATAAGTAATTTAGTGAAGAAATAAATACCAAGCGGTTTGCCAAAAATAAGGCCTAGTGCAATACCAAGCACAATCGGATTGGTTAAATGATGAAGCAGCTCTTTGTTAATGATAACGCCTGCATTACCAAGGGCGAAAAATGGCACAATAAATAGGCTGGTGAGCGGGTGCAAGGAGCCTTCTTTTAATTGTAATGGATTTGCAGCTTTAAAACTCAAGATCCTAACTTCGTTCAATGATTTAATGGCATGATGGCTTAATATATCCTTTTCACAGAAACGCTCTGGCTCTAAGCCCTTTAATAAATTTTTGGTTTTATTAAGGTATTCATCCATTGAAATAGCGCGACGAGAGGGGACTGTGAAGGCAACTGCAATTCCCGCAATGGTAGCATGTATGCCAGACATTAAGAAACTGACCCATACAATGATCAGACCTATTGCGTAATAGAACCATTTATTACGTATGCCTATCTTGTTTGCAATTATCAATATAGCAATTCCAGCCATGCCATAAAGCAATGAATTTAAGTAAATTTCATGGGTATAGAAAATTGCAATGACAATCACTGCCATTAGATCATCGCCGATTGCCAAAGCCGATAAAAATATTTTAAGGGACAGTGGAACTCGAGTGCCGACGATTGCTAATACCCCTAGTGCAAAGGCAATATCTGTTGCCATTGGAATGCCCCAACCATTGACAGTTGAGGTGCCTGAATTAAAGAAATAATAAATTCCAGCTGGGACGATCACACCGCCTATCGCAGCAAATAAAGGTAATGATGCTTTTTTAAAGCTCGATAACTCTCCATCTAATAGCTCCCGTTTTATTTCTAAGCCAATAAAGAAGAAAAATATAGCCATTAAAAATTCATTAGTAATTTGATGGAAGTTAATGGAATGTATCCTATTTATGCCGCCTAGGGATACTGTCCATAATGAATTATACCAAAAAGCATGGTATGATTGTGGCGACATATTCGCCCATGCAAGTGCAATTGTTGACGAAATCATGAGTAATACACCGCCCGTAATTGGGCTATGTAGCCAATGCCATTTCTGTGAGCTCATTCGTGCTCCTGCTAAAAAGTGTTAGACCAAGATCTTAAATTGTATCTGAAATTGTTTAAATCTTTTAAATAATGAGTTGAAATCGTGAAGTATACCCGAGACGATTTAGGGTGTTTAATTTAACAGTGTTTAGGAATGTTTTCGCTCCCTTGGTATATATTCGAATCAAAAGCCAAGTTCAGGGTAACTGCGAAGCATCATCGCAGCTGCCAGTCTTCCATAA
>JAGLDN010000275.1 GCA_023145575.1 Psychromonas sp. | reverse complement strand
ATGATTTCCGCTGTTTTAAAATACTGACTGACATTGCGTAGAGGCGAATACTACGTTTTTCACCTTGTGCTAAGGCAAGATCGGTTAGTGCGCGTGTTATTCTCCCATTGCCATCTTCAAGTGGATGCAATGTAACAAACCATAAATGGCAGATCGCGGCTCTGATTAAAGGATCGATAAGCGGATTATTTCGGCTTTCATTGAACCAGTGAATGAATTGATTTAGCTCTTCAGGCAATATTTCACGCGGGGGCGCTTCAAAATGCACGGTCGGTTTATCTAATCGCCCTGAAACAACTTGCATCGGAGTACTTCCTCGAAGAGCGCCTATTTGATCTGTTCTTAATTCATTCTCAGTAAAGAGGCATTTATGCCATTGAAATATCCGCTCAAGTGTTAAGGGAGAGTCTACATTATGAATGGCATCAATCATCATTACTGCAACCCCATCTGATTTTTTAGAGGTTGGGTATTGAGATTCTTCTGAAACCCCTAGTTTATTTGCAAGTGAGGATCGAACAGAAAAAGCATTTAGTTTTTCATCTTCAATGGCGCTGGAGTTGAGAATGTTGACAAGTAACGTATCCAAATCAACGTGATTAGGATCATCGCCGATAGGTTCCATTTTTCCAATCAAGATCCCTTGATTAGTTTGAAGCTCCCTAAGAAGAGGGGTAATGACAGCCTCTTTCCAAGTAAACATTGGCCAATTTTTATCTTTCCAAATCCACATAAAAACTCCAATTCTCATAAAACAAGTGAACAAAATCACTTGTGAGGCGAATAGATGATTTATTCTACTCATAAAATGAGGCGAATGATAGTAGTAACTGCCTCATTGATAACATCCTCTGACAAAGCATTTTGAAATATCATGGGTATAGTTCGTGCTCTCTAAAAAATACTCTTGCTAGAACAGCTTGAAAAATGAATATAAATCCCCATTTAACTAGAAATTACTTAAATTTAACTATTTTTGGAGAATTATTTGTTTGATCGTTATGAATCGGGTGAGTCGGCGTTGCTTGTACACGTTACATTCTCAGATGATGATAAAAAAGAAGATCTTGATGAGCTTAAACTATTAGTTAGTTCTGCTGGTGTTAGTACGCTTGGGGTTGTGACAGGCCCAAGGAAATCACCGCATCCTCGTTATTTTGTGGGAACGGGTAAGGCGCAGGAAATTGCTGATGCGATTCAAACCGTCGGGGCGAATGTTGTTATTTTTAATCATGCATTAAGCCCTGCACAGCAACGTAATTTAGAAGCGTTATGTGAATGTTTAGTGCTTGATCGTACTGCACTTATTCTTGATATTTTTGCCCAACGTGCGCGTACTTATGAAGGTAAGTTACAGGTTGAGCTTGCGCAGTTACGCTTTATGTCTACTCGTTTGATCCGTGGTTGGTCACATCTTGATAAACAAAAAGGTGGTGTGGGCATGCGTGGGCCGGGTGAAACTCAGTTAGAAAGTGATAGGCGTTTACTAAGTGCGCGTATCACAACGATTAAAAGTCGCTTGGCTAAAGTTGCAAAACAGCGAGATCAAGGTCGTCGTGCGCGTCAACGTGCAGAAGTGCCAACGGTTTCGTTAGTTGGGTATACCAATGCAGGGAAATCAACGCTATTTAATCAGATAACGAATGCAGAGGTTTATGCCGCCGA
>JAGLDN010000274.1 GCA_023145575.1 Psychromonas sp. | reverse complement strand
CAAATTGAACTCTTGAGTCAACTCACGCTTAAAAACACTTTTTTGCCATCACTTGAAAATCCGAATAGCGATAGCATTCTTTTTGTCCAAAAATATATTGATGGTATTACGTTAAATCAATGTCTTGCTCAACGAACTGTCCCTTCAATTGAAGAAGTTCTTACTTATAGTATTTTAATTGCAAATGAATTGGACTTTATCCATAGTGCTGGCCATATACATAAAGGCATAAAGCCTAACAATATTATTGTAAATAAAGAAAATACGCGTGTTCAGCTTATTGATGATGTGAGAGTGCTTGATATCAACCAATTAAGTCATTTTATATATGATAAACAGTTTAACACTCAAACTCTGCCGTATTTAGCGCCTGAACAAACAGGGCGAATCAACTATTCGGTAAATTACAGCACAGATCTCTATGCACTAGGGGTGATCATGTACGAAGCCTTGAGTGGTAAACCGCCCTTTTCGTTTGACGATCCAATTGCAACATTACATTCTCACATTGCTGAAATCCCAACGCCGTTACACGATATTATCCCCTCAATTCCAAACGCGTTAAGTAATATCATTGATTTACTACTGATGAAAGCACCTGAGAAAAGATACCAAACAGCCTCTGGACTAGCGAGCGATTTAGCGCACTGCCTAGAAGAATATAAACACGGGAAAGATATCCCAGACTTTATTTTAAAAAGAAAAGATTATTCAAATAGGATCACCATTCCTTCGTTAATGGTTGGACGAGATGCACAAAAAAAATCAATGCTTGAAGAGTTTGATAAATCCTGCTCAGGTGAATTTCGTGCATCGCTCATATCAGGGCTCTCAGGTATTGGCAAAACAAGGTTAATTCAAGAGTTACAACTGCCCATCGTTAAAAATCATGGTTATTACTGCTCGGGTAAGTTTGATCAATTTAGAAAACACGTTCCATATTCCACGTTAATTCAAGCATTTACCTTTTTAGTCAAAAACATATTAACAGAAGATGACGACAGGCTAAGCTACTGGCATCAACATATTAATGAGTATCTGGGCATTAATGCGAGCCTCATGACAGATTTAATACCCGATCTTGAAAAGCTAATTGGCGAGCAAGTTAAAGTAGCTGATTTACCTCCAAATGAAGCTAAAAATAGATTTATGGATACGATCAGTAAATTAATCGCCTCATTTTCATCAAAAGAGCATCCCCTGACCCTTTTTATGGATGATTTACAATGGTGTGATGATGCAAGCTTTGATTTACTTGAAATCATCTTTAAAAACCATCGTGAATACCCGTATCTTTTTTGGCTTGGGGCATATCGACATAACGAAGTAGACGCAAGCCACCGACTCACGCGACTTATTAAAAAAGCGAAGTATTTAAAGCGTCCATTATTAGAGATCCGCTTAGACGTATTAGGGTTAAAAGACGTTAACCAGATGACGGCTTATATTTTAAATACATACCCCTCTCGAACCAATGCGTTATCGGAAGTTATTTACCGAACATCAACCGGCAACCCTTTGTTTGTTAATGAAAGCTTGCGTTGGTTGCACACCTACAAGCATCTACACCTCAATAAAGAAGGTAATTGGGATTGGGATAACGAGCAATTAAAACACACAAAAATCCCTGAATCAGCGCTTGATTTATTTAAAGATAAAATATCTGTTTTACCCCAAGAAGTCATCGAACTTCTGGGGACGGCCTCTCTTTTAGGGGCTCGATTTAATGCCAATGAATTAGCTCTTGTGGCAGGACTTAAAACATCAGCACTTTATAGCGTACTGGCAAGCGCCTTCTCTCAAAATATTCTGATCAGGAATAAACAAGAAATATCTTTTTTCCACGATCAAGTCCAAGCTGCTTCAGAGAGCTTTATGGATACGGAAACAAAGCGTAAAGTACATTACAAAATCGCAACTTCTTTTATTGCTGTAATTGAAGATAACCAAGCATTAGATGAACTACAGAGCCTATTTCCAATCGTTGAACATTTAGCGAAAGGCAGACCTGATGAAATAGACGATGAAAAACAGAAACAAGAATCAACCTTTAATTATTGGGCTGGCATTGTGGCGATGCGCTCACTGGCTGTAAACAATGCAAATTACTTTTTTAATCAAGCAAAAAATATGTATCCCTATGATGGCTGGGATAATGATTACGATTTCTTATTTTCCCTTTATAAAAATTTATCACGCAGTGAAATGGTCATTGGTAATCAGAGACAAGCAGATCAACTATTAGAAACCTTATTCTCAAACTCAAAAACAGATATTGATAAAATGGATTGTTTATATGAACAAACAAAAGCCCATTCATCGTTAGGAGAATTTGATATAGCAATCGACTCTGGCAATAGAGGGCTGGCACTCTTAAATAAAGCTATTCCAGAATCGGATGAACAGAGTGGTAAAAAGTTTGCGACTTTATTTGAAGAAATACATAAGAATGAGCGAAATGTATGGAAAGACATTTTAAATACAAAGCCAAGTGAAGATAGAAAACTACAGATAGAAACAGGAATATATAGTGAGCTTATCCCTAATTACGCCCTTTCCGCCAAACCCAACCAACTATTTCTTTGCGCAATACAATCAATAAAAAACTGTTTATCCGGAGGAATGAATGAATTCTCTCTGTATGGATTTGCGATTATGGGGATATATTTACAAAGTACGGATCAGTATGAGTTAGCGTTTAAATACGAAGATTTATGTCTCGAGATGGCAGAGCAATATCCGAATAGTTTTGGAGCAACCAAAGGAATAAACGGCTCTTTATGGATAACACGTTATAGTCGTGTTACCCCAGAGAAGCTTGTTCAAGAATGTCATGCCAATATAACGCGTGGTAAAAACTGTGGTGATATAACAAGTGCAGGCTTGTCTTATTCAACCTGTGTTTGGAATATGATGCACCAATCAAAAAGCATTGAATCCATTATTAAAACCAATAATGAGATGCTCGATTTCTCACTCAAATACAGTTTATCTTTAATGGAAGGGATCACTAAAGCAACAACCTTAGCCTATACCTCCTTATTAAATTCATCCGTTCAAAAACACACCGCACAAGAAAATAGCGATGCGATTGCTCAATGGACGACAGATAAACATATTGTCACCATCGCAAGTTACTACACACTCCGAGGGATCAGTCATTTTTATCTTGGAGAGCATAAAAAAGCCTCGCAAGATTTTATAAATGCAGAAGAATTGCTGCCGGCACTGAATCAAAATATTTTATATCGCGTCTGGCATGTATTTTCATACCTCAACGCATTAAGAGATGATGCCGTTGA
>JAGLDN010000273.1 GCA_023145575.1 Psychromonas sp. | reverse complement strand
TGTGAATTTAGTTGACCACGTCACCTAGATACATATAAAACATTTATTAAAGTTGCATACATAGAAGATCAACGTTGGGCTGGGTCTGTTAATCTTGGGAAATACTTAGCGATAAAGCTGCATTCATAAAGCTTGATCGACAATTACAGTCAAAATACTCCGATGCAATACTACATTTTGTTTTTGAGGCAGGATCGTGTGGCTATTGGATTTATCGTTTATTAACAAGTATTGCTCATTGTTGTTATGTTATTGTGGCATTACTTATCCCCAAAAGACAGGTGAACGAATAAAAACAGATAAACGTGATGCACTAAAACTTGCAAAGTTATTTAAAACTGAAGATCAGTGCCAGGACGAAATGAGCAAGGTAGGCGCTACTAATCAACAGATTAGTAGTCCACGACTATCAGCATGATAACCGACGAAATTATTTGCTTCATTCTATGCGTTAACTCACTGGCAGATTCAACCCTCAAGTGCATAATCGTTAAGCTGCCAGTACTAGCATATGTTTTTTCATTATTTAGAATGCGATTATAAATAATAACATATTTCTTGGCGTATTATTTAACTGAATTAAGTTAAGACTAACTGAGTCATCACAGATCGATTTACCCACCACACCTGAAACCTGCATCCTAAGATGTGTTGGGTATATACGTCCAGCCTTAATACACTTAAATAATAAACTATTTGATCAATTAGCATAATACTTGAAAGTACATGGGACGTTTAAACAAATTTAGTTTAGTCGCTTTTCAAAAGTAATAGATGTAAAATATGTAACTAAAGCTGACAAGCAACTCATGTTTAACGCACGTCACGCTATCGCCTATATAATGTGTGTATTAATTAGAGTAGTATTAACCTAGCTGACATATCTATAACAAAAGGAATGACAACGATGACAATCATGCAAAAAGTTTACTGGTTTATCACAAGTTTGGGAAATATAAGTGCTGTATATTTTTACAGCCAGAGAGCGACTGCCTTCAATGGCGCATTGTTGCTTTTTACTTTTGCATATACCGTCATTGGTTTTTACGACATCTTCTTAAGTCGTCATAATTTGAATCGTCTTTACCCTGTAGTAGCCTATCTCCGTTATTTTCTCGAGTCGTATCGTGATGAGATCCAGCAGTACTTTATTGCCAACGATACCGAAGAGCGTCCTTTTAATCGAGAGGAGCGATCTCTCGTTTACCAAAGAGCACAAAATGTTCGGGATACTATCGCTTTTGGTACTCAGCAAAATCTTTTAGAAGTGAACTACCTTAGTCTGTGGCATTCTCTGCAGCCGCAAACAATACCTGATGAAGCTAAGCGTGTCACCATTGGCAACACCAATTGCAGACAACCTTACTCCGCTTCTTACATGAACATCTCTGCAATGAGCTTTGGAGCGCTCAGCGGAAATGCTATCGAAGCACTCAATTTGGGTGCAAAAAAAGCAGGGTGTTATCACAATACGGGTGAAGGTGCCGCGAGCCCATATCACCTCAAACATGGCGGTGATATTGTGTGGCAAATCGGCTCTGGTCTTTTTGGGTGCCGCGATGAAGACGGTAATTTTATTGCCGAAAGGTTCGCAAAGACAGCTAAATTACCGCAAGTAAAAATGATTGAAATAAAACTTAGTCAGGGTGCAAAACCTGGGCATGGCGGTGTACTGCCAAAAGTAAAACTCACTGAGGAAATTGCCAGGATCCGCCAAATATCCATGGATAAAGACTGTGTATCACCCGCAGTCAATCCCCAATGCACAACGCCTAAGGCACTATTGTCCTTTGTACAACAATTGCGAGAGCTTAGTGATGGTAAACCAATCGGATTTAAACTATGCTTGGGCAACCCAGCTGAGTTTCTTAGCGTGTGTAAGGCCATGCTAGAAACTGGCATTACGCCGGACTTCATCACCGTTGATGGTGCAGAAGGCGGTACGGGTGCAGCACCTGTTGAATTTACTAATCGTCTAGGGATGGTTTGTCTTGAGGCAGTTCACTTTGTCCATAATGCACTGGTAGGCGTAGGCTTAAGGGGGGAGATTAAAATCATTGCCTCAGGCAAAACAGCTTCAAGTTTTGACTTGATCGCTAAAATCGCCAGTGGTGCTGATCTTGTGAATGCTGCGCGTACCATGATGTTGTCTATTGGCTGTATTCAAGCGAGACATTGTAACAACAACCGTTGTCCAACAGGCATTGCCACGCAGGATCCAGCGCGGGGAAAGGCTATTAACGTACAGAAAAAAAGTGATCGCGTTAGAAACTTTCATAAAAATACCTTAGAAAGCTTCTTTGAATTGGTGGGTAGTATGGGGCTCGATGATCCAGCAAAACTAGAGCCACAAATGATTAAGCGCCGCTCACCATATGGCGTACTCATGTCAATGGGAAGTTTAATTGCGCCACTTAAACATAATGAGTTAGTCGATAACCAATTGGTTGATGAGGCATGGCGACACTGGTGGAAAGCCAGCAATGCAGAACAATTTTTTGTCTCAGATGATTACATACTACACTCTGCAGAGTTTAGAAATAAAGGGGATGCAATGATTTAATTTTGATCACCTCAGCTTAACAACTTGTCATCTAATAACACGCGTGTTTTGGTATTTTTAGCCACGGAAAGTTTTGCCTCTATGATCCGTCCTCATATGATTTTTATGCATCATAGGCATACCTGCACTCGTAATCTTAGAGCTTGTGAGATTCGCAACCCTGCACAATCAAGTTACTTCACAATCAAGGCTTGTGTGCCTTCTAGCAAGGTCAAAACTTGGAAGACTTCTTCTTTTGTCAATACGACAGGAATGCGTGGCTATTTTGATGAACGGCTTGGCGCAATCCCCTCTAGGTACGTGTTTAGAACGTTTGAAAAGAAAAAGGCTAATGCATTCAATGCTTGATTTTGTGTAGAGGGTGCGACATTTTTCTCAATTGCGAGGTAAGATAAAAACTGTTCAACACAAAGGTTCGGGTTGAAAGTAAGTGCCTCTCTCGTTTGAAAATGATAATATTTAATATAACGAACAGCCCAATCGGAGTAGATCTTTTGTGTGCTATAAGCATAGCCCTCTCGATGTAAAACATGTTTAAGATCATCGATAATAGAGTGTTTTTTAGCCTGCATAATGGACATGTGAAATTTCTGAAAAATCAGTTAATAGCTAATATTATGTCATTTTTCAAGTTTTGTCTAATATGCGATACTTTTGGTCTAATTTGGTTTCTATTATAGAATATGTAGGTTATATTAACTTATACTAAATGTTAA
>JAGLDN010000272.1 GCA_023145575.1 Psychromonas sp. | reverse complement strand
GCAACTAAGGAGGTCAATCATGAATCTCAGCATCGAAATTGCTAAGGAGTGTGATAAGGAGTACTTCTTCGAGTTGTATTGTCAGTCGATGAAAGGCCATATTGAAACTCTTTGGGGTTGGAATCAAAATTGGCAAAAGAATGACTCCGAAGAACGTTGGGCTTCCTGTGAAAACTATGTACTTTACAATACAGTAAAGAGAGTTGGGTACTTTCAAATTGCAGAGGTAAAAGGTGAAACATATATTATGATGTTTATCATCGATGTAAAGTATCGTTCAAAAGGAGTTGGCAGTCGTGCATTAGACCTACTTAAGGGTTTACTCTCAAATAAATCAGTATCATTACGAGTGTTTAAAACAAACCAGAAAGCACTGTCCTTTTATAAAAAAAATGGTTTCTCAATCACAGAGCAAGAAAATGAATTTTATGTAATGCATCATAAAGTTGCCTAACAAGCTGTTAAACAAGGACAAAAAACAGTTGGTTTTTGCTCCTTCGTCGCTAATTTTAACCAACTATTTTTTGCCTGTTAACAGGGCGTTAAGAGCGACCGCAAGCGGCCGCCCTTAACGTAGTGGCAATAATAGATTATCATGTTAGGCCGCTGACGCTCCTCCTAACAACCAATCAACCCGACCTAGAAATTTAAAATAGAGTAAACTCTTATTAAATTTACTAGGCAGGTTATTGCCACTACGTTAGCTTTCATCATTAATTTTCGCCTAAGTGGCAATAAAAAGGAATTATAAGTGTCTAAATTGTCACAATCACAAAAAATTGTTGACTTACTTAAGGCTAACCCCAATCAAAAACTTAATGCTCGTCACATAGCGGAGCAGATTGTTAGATCATATCCAGAAGATTATAGAGATAAAAGGCAGAACCCTAGGTTTCCTGACGAAAAAGCCTTTATATCTCAATTGGTAGCGGAAATTGGTTCAAAGAAAGATCAATTAGTAAAAAATGATAAGCATGTTTTTTGGCAAGATAAGCCCCGCCCTAGGGTTTATTGGTATAATCCTGAGAAAGTTGTTGGTGAAATAGAACCTGAAATAGATGAAAATGAATCTGTTAGTGTTTCATCTATAGCTGAAACAACTTTCTCTGAACATGATTTATACCCGATCTTAATTGATTATCTTAAAACAGAGTTAAATTTATATTGTCAACGAATAGACGAAAAACGATCCAAAAATTCGCGAGGTAGTGGTGGCAATCAATGGTTACATCCAGATATTGTTGCTATGCAACCTGTAGATAAAGAGTGGAATGAGCTAATAAGAAGTTGCATTAAACAAGGTGCAGGTCAAAGTGTTCGTTTATGGTCTTTTGAAGTTAAAAAAGAATTAACTGGTTCAAATGCTAGAAAAAGCTTTTTTCAAGCTGTCAGTAATTCTAGTTGGGCAAATGAGGGGTATTTAGTAGCCACTTCGATTTCAGATAGTAGTGTCGAACAAGAATTGAGAATGCTTTCTGCACTACATGGTATTGGTGTTATTCTCCTCATCCCTGAAAATCCCAGCGAAAGTGAAATGATGTTGCCAGCAAAATCTAGAGCAGATGTTGATTGGCAATCTGTTAATAGAATTTTGGTTGAAAATGCTGACTTTAAAAATTACATTGAACTTGTTTCTACTTATTATCAAACAGGCAGAGTACGTTCTAGAGATTGGAATAAATAAATCGTAACTAGCAAAAAGCTAACAAGTCGTTTAAACGGAACTAAAACAGTCCATCATTTTTGCAAAAAAAGACCGCAAAAATACTGCCCAATTTTAGTCCGCATAACGTAATGGCAATAATAGATTATCTTGTTAGGCCGCTGACGCTCCTCCTAACAACCAATCAACCCGACCTAGAAATTTAAAATAGAGTAAACTCTTATTAAATTTACTAGGCAGGTTATTGCCACTACGTTAGGTAATTGAGTGACAGTTATGATAGAAATAGTCAGATATAAAATTGGAGAAGTACATTGAGGCGGACAGATCAAACACTGCTTGAACAAATGAAAATAAGTGATCTGGAAATATTGAATCGCATGAATTTGTTAGGTTTAACCAGAGATGACTTAAAACGACTACAGTCTAATCAACAATTCATGGAAGACAATATTGATTTGATTGTTGAAGAATTTTATGAAAGTCAAACTGAAATTGATGACATAGCATTACTCATTGGAGATTCAGAAACGCTTCAGCGACTAAAGGCATCATTAAGGAGATATATTTTAGAGCTGTTTTCAGGGTACTGCGATAGTGAATACGCAAATAACAGGTTAAGAATTGGTATGGTTCACAAACGGATAGGTGTTGAACCAAAGCTCTATCTGGCAGCGATAGTGCTTTTAAAGAAAATAGTATTTAAAAGATTAAAGCAATTTATTGAAAATAAAGAGAATTTTTAATCAACAATAATCGTGCTTGATAAATTATTATACTTTGATACGACGTTAGTATTTGACACCTATATTGATTGCCTATTGAAAGAAGTTGAGTCCGCTAAAAACAAAGCTGAACGCTATGCCCATAGCCTTGAGGACAAAGTTGCCGAAAGAACTCAACAATTGAAAGAGCTATCACAATGTGATCCGCTGACCGATATTTATAATCAGAGAGCAATGTTTGATTTTCTCAGAAGAGAGCTTTTAATGGCAAAAAGAAATCAAACGAAATTATCTGTTATTTATTTTGATATTGATAAGTTTAAATTAATAAATGATAAAGAAGGTCATCTAAAAGGTGACGAAGTGCTAAAAGCTATAAGTGGCTTTCTTCTTCAAACTATAAGAGAGACAGATCTAGCATGTAGATATGGAGGTGATGAGTTTTGTGTGATACTACCGGATTGTGATGCTGAAAATGCACAACTAATATGTGGAAAAATAATCAATCACTTTGTCAATAAATACCCAAACTACTCGCTTAGCATGGGGGTGTCTGAAACGGGAGGTGATAAGTGGTGTTTAGGAGAGGAAATTATTCGGCAAGCTGATGAAAAAATGTATTTTGCAAAAAAAGAAAAGGGATCTCAAATTCGTTTTTAAATTATAGTGTAAATGTACCTAACAATAACTTGCACGCGGACTGCCATAAGCGGCACGTGCTGAAGTTGGCGTTAAATGAAGAGCAAGTACGGAGTGCATTATGAAATTAGAGCTACGTCCAGGAATTACAAATCCTGATATTTGGTATCCAGTTCGCCCACCAAAATCTGAGTGGACTAAGATCAGAAAAACTGTTCTTAAACGAGATAAGGATGTATGTCAGTTTTGTGGACACACTGCCAAAAAATATATGAATATCCATCATGTGAATTAAACAGGTCAAAACGAACCAGCAAATCTAATAACATGTTGTGTTGCATGTCATGCTGTAAAGTACGAGAAAAAACACTATATAGCGCATAGTCCGCGTGTTTGTGATAATTTGGCCAATCTGTTTAGCGCTAATGATATCGGGAATACGTTTAACTTGAGGTGACTTGACTATATTGAGCCATTCCCATTCTTTTTCAAAAGTTTAACGATAAAAGAATTGCAGGGCATTGCGATCAAGCTTTACTGTACTCCAAGAATGGCTTTTAATTAAGTTAGCAAAATAACATTTAAGATCCGTCTTATCCAAAGAATCGGGACAACTCAAAAAAGAAGTTATTCTTCGAATGGCTCGAGAATAAGCATCAATCGTAGCAGGGCGCATACCTTGAAGTGTGAGGTCGGTTAAATGTTGTTGATACAGAGGATCGAAATGCAGTTGCTTTTGAGTGTTCATGGTTTATACTCCCATTAAAAGCATCACCGATCAGTGGTGCATTAATAGTAAGTATGGCGGTTGCATGGTGTTTCTGCCGCGCAGCGGCTTCGTTCAACAAGTGAATAAGAATATGAGCGAACAGTATGATAAACGATTTTCTGGTATAAAGCGGCTTTATGGCTCAAATGCATTAACAATGTTTAAAAAAAGCCATTTCTGTATTATAGGGATAGGAGGCGTTGGATCTTGGGTTGCAGAAGCTTTAGCGCGATCAGGTATTGGTAAAATAACCTTGATTGATATGGATGATTTATGTGTGACTAACATAAACCGTCAAATTCATGCGTTAACTTGTCATTTAGGACAGCAAAAAATCAATGTCATGGCGGCGCGTTGCAAACAAATTAATCCTGACATTGATATTGTATGCATTGATGATTTTATCGATAAGCAAAATTGCTTTGAATACCTTTCAAATGATATAGATTACGTGTTTGATTGCATCGATAGTATTCATGCTAAAGTTGCAGTAATTGCACATTGTAAGCGAAATAAGTATCCTTTATTAACTTGTGGTGGTGCGGGCGGTCAGATTGATCCGACTAGGATACAAGTCACTGATTTAGCTCATACCACTCAAGATCCGCTTGCGGCAAGGGTGCGATCAGAATTACGTCGAAACTTTAACTTTACGACCACTCCCAAGCGAAAATTCAGAGTTGATTGTGTCTTCTCAACCGAGCAATTAAGTTATCCTGATATGAATGGAGAAGTTTGCAAAGAAAAAGCAGTAGCTGATGGATCCATTAAAATGGATTGTGAAAGTGGCTTTGGCGCATCAACCATGGTGACTGCAAGTTTTGCTTTTATCGGAGTGAGCTTTATGCTAAAAAAAATGATCAAAAAACACCTGCTGGAGCAGAAAATATAAACATTACCACATACATTCAATCGATTACGAAACAATGTTTCGCTTTGACTATATTTACACCAAGTTTTTCTAGATCCCATGTAGAGGAAGGCTAATTATGCCAAGATGCAAGGCATGAAATTAAAGTCTTGTACTGTTAATTTGAAACTTTATAACGTCCGAGATTATTACAAGTTGCTTGACTGGGCGAAAATCGATTTATTACAGAATAATCTATCAGACGTCAACTACCTTGG
>JAGLDN010000271.1 GCA_023145575.1 Psychromonas sp. | reverse complement strand
CAATGATTTGGTTGCCAATGTGAAAGATCAACAGCCCCTAATGACAACGCATTTTTACGTCACATGGGTATAAAGGTATAAATTATTAACTATTTCTGGCATGACAGGTATTGCTGGATGCCTGACGGGTAAAGTCTCGCTTGATATCTATGAAACTAACATAAGTACACACATCTTATTTAAAAGAGAAAATAACCAATGTTTGAATTGAACAAATTAAACAGACAAAGTGTGAAAACCGATTTACTTTCAGGGTTAACAGTTGCCTTTGCGCTTGTACCAGAAGCGGTTGCTTTTGCTTTTGTTGCGGGAGTAGATCCCCTTGTTGGTTTATATGCCGCTTTTATGGTTGGGTTGGTAACCTCTGTTTTTGGTGGGCGACCAGGCATGATTTCAGGTGCAACTGGGGCTATGGCTGTTGTCATGGTCGCGCTTGTTACTGTGCATGGTGTGCAATATTTGTTTGCGGCGGTATTACTTGCTGGCTTTTTCCAGATTTTATTTGGCGCGTTGCATTGTGGTAAATTTATTCGTATGGTGCCACATTCGGTAATGATTGGTTTTGTAAATGGTCTCGCGATTGTTATCTTTTTAGCACAACTTGGACAGTTTAAGATTAAAGATGCAACAGGAAAGCTTATTTGGTTAACAGGGGCTCCCTTGTATACAATGCTTGGGCTTATTTTATTGACTATGGTCATCATTCATTTTTTACCAAAACTGACAACGGTCGTCCCTTCAACATTGGTCGCTATTACAGTTATCACATTACTCGTCTATTTTATCCCTTCACTAGATGTACGTACAGTGGTTGATTATTTACAATCTATGACTGGCGATGCTAATGCGACCATTGCGGGTGGTTTGCCTAGGTTTGCACTACCTGCTGTGCCATTTAATTTAAAAACGTTAATCATTATTTTTCCTTATTCTGCAATTTTAGCGGCAGTTGGCTTGATCGAATCGTTACTAACTCTCACGCTGGTTGATGAAATGACAGGCACGCGAGGGCGTGCAAATAAAGAGTGTGTTGCTCAAGGTGCTGCTAATATGATTAATGGCGTGTTTGGGGGCATGGGCGGTTGCGCGATGATTGGTCAATCAATGATAAATATTAATTCAGGAGGGCGGGGGCGTATATCGGGCATTACTGCGGCAATTGTATTATTAGCTTTTATTTTGTTTGCATCAGATTTAATCGAAATGGTGCCACTTGCGGCGTTAGTTGGTGTGATGTTTATTGTTGTTTTAGGCACCTTTGAATGGGCATCATTTAAAATGATGCGAAGAGTACCGAAAAAAGATGCCTTTGTGATTGTGCTTGTGACAGTGGTGACCGTGATGGCTGATCTAGCGTTAGCGGTGATAGTAGGGGTGATTGTTTCAGCGTTAATTTTTGCCTGGGAACATGCGAGTCATATTAATAGCGTGAGTTCTTTTAATGCAGAAAAAAATGAAAAATCCTATCAAATAAATGGACCTTTATTTTTTGGATCAGTCACTCGCTTTTTAGAATTATTTAATGTAAAAGAGGATCCTCATCATGTTATTATTGACTTTGCAGCTTCACGCGTGCTTGATCAATCTGCGATTGAGGCAATCAGTACATTAAGTGATCGTTATATCAGAGAAGGTAAGAAGTTGCATGTAAGACATTTAAGTCAAGATTGTCGAAAACTGTTACATAAAGCAGGTGTTCTGGTTGAAATGAATCTTATTGAAGATCCATCGTACCGTGTTGCCTCTGATCTTTTAGGCTAATGATTGATTAACGTTATTTTTCCAGGGTTAATTTCATAGTGCAATCCGTTAAAAGGGCTTTCTTGTCCTTCAATTCGAAGTTCAGTGAGAAACAGATTGACGTGTGGGTATTAGGAACACGTAGTCTAGATTGTATTACTTACGTCTCTAAGTACAATTACTCTCACTGACGCTTCATTTTTAAGAAGTTTGGCTATAAAATAGTTGTTGAAATTATTTTATCCTGTAGCCTTAAAAATATTATAGATAAGAGGAGAATCGGCTCGTGATAAAAAAATTCGCAGTGTTAACAAGTGGTGGTGATGCACCAGGGATGAACTCAGCAATACGCGCGATCATTCGCACGTGTCTTTTGCATGATATCGAAATTTATGGTATTTATGATGGATATGCTGGATTGCATGCAAATAATATCCGCAAATTAACGGGACTAGATGGCGCTGATATAATTAATCGAGGGGGTACTTTTCTTGGGTCAGCAAGATTTCCTGAATTTAAAGAGGTTGCGGTACGTGAAAAGGCTATTAAAATCCTTGCCGAGCATGGGATTGATGGATTAATTGTTATTGGTGGTGATGGCTCTTATATGGGCGCGCAAAAGCTAAGCGAGATGGGATTCCCATGTATTGCTGTACCAGGTACGATTGACAATGATATTGCAGGTACTGATTACACCATTGGCTTTATGACCAGTTTGGATACCGTAGTTGATGCAATTGATAGGTTACGAGATACTTCGTCTTCTCATAATAGGATTTCAATTGTTGAAATTATGGGACGTTATTGTGGCGATTTGACATTGTTCTCTTCGATTGCAGGCGGGTGTGAGCATGTGATTGTGCCTGAAATCGGTTTTGATGAAGGGCTGTTATTAGAAACATTGCACCGTGGTGTAAAGAATGGTAAGAGGCATGCGATTATAGCGATCACCGAGCATATGACGGATGTCAATAAACTTGCAAAACGTATTGAAAAAAAGACAGGGCGTGAAACACGAGCGACTATCTTAGGTCACATTCAACGTGGTGGCTCGCCAGTGGCGTTTGATCGTGTTTTAGCGAGTCGTATGGGTGATTTTGCAGTTAAATTACTGATAAAGGGAGAAACTGCTCGTTGCATCGGTATTAACCATAGCAAGATGGTGCATCACGATATCATCGATTGCATAGAAAATATGGCGCGTCCTTTTCGTCAAGAACTCTTTGACTTAACTAAAAAATTATTTTGATAGCATTCCATTTTAAAATGGTTTTTCTGTATCTTAAGTAACTGAGGTTACGCAGCAAATAAAAATTTCAGGAAAAAAACGGTTAAAGTATCGCTACGAATAAAAATAAACAAATATTTGAGCTTTATGTTAATCACCTTGTGACTCCATTTAGCGATACAACAGCAACTGGTTTATCGAATCTTCTCGATGGAGATATTAGTCACGATCAAATGACTCGCTTCTTAAACCACAAATAGTTTACTTCTGCTGACTTGTGGGCAAATGTAAAAAAAGAGGTGCGGTAAGCTGAGTTAGATGATCTCGTTCTAATCATTCACGACACAGTTCACTCTAAACCATTTGCGGGTGAAAATGAGCTTATTAGCTTGCACTTTGATCATAGTGTTGCTCGCTGAGTCAAAGGTATTAACTTGCTGAATTGCATTTATACCCATCACCCCTGAAGATACTCATTTCAGGACACCTGAGTAATTCACGTTCAAGGCGCAATGATCCCTTGGATAGGGTTAAAAAAAGACTTTAACCCTTTATTGTTATTCACTTTTGAGTATTGCAACGCAAAAGTTGATTTATTCAGTTGTCCC
Source organism: Psychromonas sp. (assembly GCA_023145575.1). GTDB lineage: Bacteria > Pseudomonadota > Gammaproteobacteria > Enterobacterales > Psychromonadaceae > Psychromonas. The sequence goes on along the minus strand of JAGLDN010000271.1, from coordinate 127 downwards.
CAAAGGGCGAGTTTTAAAGTCCTATACCCATGTGATGTAAAAATGCTTTGTCAGGCTCAAGCTCGATAATCAAAACAAGGCACAATATTAGGTAATGGTTGCTCACTTTTCGATTATTGTAACGCAG
>JAGLDN010000270.1 GCA_023145575.1 Psychromonas sp. | reverse complement strand
CCAAGTTAATTGTCGCCTAATAGAAGAGGCGAAAAACCTCAATATTATATTACATTATTTACCACCTTACAGCCTTAATTTAAACCCTATTGAGCGCCTTTGGAAAGTAATGAATGAATACGCGAGAAATAATAAATATTTTTCAACAGCAAAAGAATTCTGGCGAAGCATCGATGAGTTTTTTTTGATAGTACATTACCACAAATTGGGCATGTTTTAGATGGTAGGATTAACGATAACTTCCAAACCTTCGATTTCGCCTAAATTGAAGCATTTTGACGGATGATGGGTATAGTTTACATCGCATCATAGGTATTTTCGCATAAATTAAAGAGTCTCGTTTTTATGGTGCGAGATCCATCTTCCCTAGACGTTCTATGAAGCACCCACATGATCTTTTCAACTTGTCAGTGGCACTGTGTGTAAAGCTTGCTTGGTATTATACCCATCTTGCCTCTTAAGGCGATATGAGTCTAAATACCACAAAACACTGTAAATCATACCGTGCTTTGGCATTATATTTTTAAAAGAGAGTTACTGTCTAAGCCAGGGATAAATCATGAAGATCTTAAAAATCAAACGGCAATTTCTGCTTTATCTTATTTATTTTTCAAATGAACCTCATTTATAAACGTGACTGTTATCACGCAATATTTATTTTTAAAGGATCGACTGGTAGATCCTTTTTACCAGTTATCTTATGATCCTATTAAAGCTTAGAGAAACATAAAAATTTTAATAGGTCAACACTATAATCTCACCTATCTATTCATCATGATCATAGTCAACCTTGGAAAATTCATCATTCTTTATCTGATATTCTGTTTATAAAATATCTGCAACGATAGTTCGCTCAGACAGATAGGAAGAGATTGCAGATTTTGGAGAAGATTAGCTTGATTGGTTAAAAAGTACTCGCCTACAGTTTCAGCATGGGATTTTAGATTACTGCGTAACATCAGTTAATAATGAAAAAAATTCAAAGGAAGCATACACCGTAAGTCATAAAAAGCAAACCGAAATGTTAGCTATATCGAGACAGTCGTTATAGTGCGAAACCTTTCATCATTTTACCATGATGTTTATGCTAGTTGATCTTTAAGTGACGAAAAACTTCAATATATCTCCTCTCTTAATACCGCGGAGCAAAATATCTAAAATATTATGTTTTTTTACAGCGAACAATAAGTGGGTCTGTATTTGAATAAAAGAGGTTTAAAAATAGCCAATCATATGAAGTACCTAAAATCCAATATCTTTGTCAAAATGAGAAATAATTTATTTTGTAGTAAAAAGATGTGAGCAAATGTTAATATATGTGCTTCTGAAAGGCATACATTGAAGAGCAACTGCTTAGGATCGAAATTATCAGAATTTTAGTAACCATTCAACTACGCTGAATGGTTACGGCCGTAATTCTTAATTGTTACGTAAAAACGGGGCATTGTATCTCTACGTTACATTGGCATAAATACTCGATCTCTTTCAACACTGGCTAATGAAATAGCGTGGTATTTTTATCAGATTAATTGAGGTGTTATTGACTGTCATTGGTCGTAATTTAAAGTATTAGCGTGTACCATAAACCACGATTGTTTTGCCGTGTGCTGTGATTAAACCCTGCTCCTCGAGCATTTTTAGAATTCGTCCAACCGTTTCGCGAGAACAGCCGACGATTTGCCCAATTTCTTGGCGTGTAATTTTAATTTGCATACCATCTGGGTGAGTCATTGCATCTGGTTGCTTTGCAAGATCAAGCAATGTATTTGCAATGCGGCCTGTTACATCTAAAAAGGCGAGGCTACCTACTTTTTGACTGGTAATTTGTAGACGGCTTGCCATTTGAGCGCTTAGGAGCATTAATATGTCAGGATTAATTGTAATAAGTTGTAAAAACTTTTTATAAGATATTTCAGCAACTTCGCAATCGGTTTTAGCTTTTACAGATGCGCTTCGTATTGGCTGTTCTGATTTATCAAATAAAGCAAGTTCGCCAATAAAGTCATTTTGATTAAGATAAGATAAAATCATCTCCTTGCCTTCGTCATCTTTAATCACAACGGCGACAGACCCTTTGACTATAAAATATAAAGTATTTGCGCTTTCTCCAACATGGATAAGTACACTTTTTGGTGGATATTTATGAGAATGACAGTGTGACAAGAACCAATCTAAAGTTGGATCTGATTGAGGTTGGGTAATTAGCCCAGGTTTAGTTTTAGTTAATAGCATAAATATCCCTTTAAATGTTAATTTACATTAGCTTTCATTGTGTTAGAAGGAGATTGTATCTTCTTTTACTGTGCTTTGTAACACTAATTATGCTAAGAATAACTATTACCAAAATTACAAATAAAGTTTCGTTGGCGTTTATATCTTCAGATTATTTTAAAACTACAGACAATTGGAATTATCCAGTAGATTTTCAACCACCTCTAAAGTTAGAAGCTATTCATATCATAACTTACTGAGTTTTACATCTTAAATAATAACGGAAGTACCAGTAATGTTAAATCATCAAATTGTTTAACTTGATTAAATTTTACCCTCAAAAATTAATTAAATCTACATTTAGATTAATTATATATTAGTTAATTAGTGAAGTTTTTTGTGTTGTTAGTTCGGATGCAAGGTGCAATATAAGGTAAAAGCGATTCCCTTTTAATTATTGTAATTCCCGCGAAGTTTTCGAGCTAACAAGCATGGGCAAGACAAATTACAGCCATCTTGGTTGTTATTAATTTCTTGTACTTCAATTTCATGTTTTAAATTTTAGTACAATTTTCCTTCTGATTTGTATCTTGAAGTAGTCTGAGTATAAAATCAATACTTCTTTTCGGCATTAATAAAAATACATGTGACACTTCACTATAATCACTTGATCTAATAGGCTTTTCCATTTTGTGCATCAGTTGAAATGAATGCAATTAGAACAATTACTGCGGATCACCTTAACATATTGTACCATTTACATTCGTATAGTGAATATAATATATGCATGAAAAGTAGGTGCTAGCTAGATCCTCGATTTGTACTAACGCGTTGTTGTGATGGTGTCCAGCATTGTAATTAAATATTTTTGATAAAAAATAAATAAATTCCTTGACGGATTGAGATTACTTTTCTGAGTTTAATTTAAGATGGCATGTAGCCGTTTATGGAAAGAACTATCATTTTGTTACTTGTTTTAATGTGTTGGGTTGATTATAGCAGGGCATCTGATGCTGCTACTCATAGCAAGTTAACGACAAAAATCAGATCAAAGCCGTTAAAAAATGACGGAAGACCACTCAAATTTAAACAGGTCGATCAAGACTTTGATTATGCGCCAGATGTTACTGTTGCCAGCATGCCTTGAATATCATACTGAAGCGACAAAATAAGTCATGAAGACATTTCACTGGAACAGGTCTACTGCGACTAAAATGGATAAAAACGGTAAACCTTATACGATTGACCAAAAATTTGATGGCATTACAAATCATGCGTATATGAGTAAGAAAGGTACCTTCACTTGGGGAGTGAATGTTGTTCCTGAATATCGCAGGTATAAAGGTGAACTCCTACAGAAAACCCTGCTTACCGTTATTGATTCTAAAAAAGTACCGATTGAAATTAATCCACCAACGGGTAATTATAATGATCCTGATGCACGAATTTGACCATTCAAAATTTATCGTGGAATCCAACCTTATGATACAGATAATAACCGAATGTTACAGATAAAACTTTATGGTCAAAAGGCTTAGGGTGTTATGGACGGAATATAATTGGGCAAAAGCGTTTACAGTAGGTGCAAAATTAAATCGCATAGATGATTACAAAGGACATTTTGTTTTTATCAAAACCAATGGTTATTGGCCAATGAAACACATGGTTGATCCTGCTAAAGATGCGTTTGATTGTGTGGCTTGTCATTCAAGGCATAGCCGCTTAAATGCCTTGAATGATTTTTATCTTCTAGGTCGCGATACTAACTTTTGGATTGAGTTATTTGGTTTCATTTCTGTGGTACGTGGTGTGATAGGGCATTACGTTACATAACAATGCGCAGAAGAAAAGAAGAATCACAAAACAAAAATTAAGGATCAGGATAATAACAATGAGCAATCAATTAAAAGCAAAGATCGTGGTGCTCTTTAAGCGCTTTTAACGGTTTTGGCGTTGGGCACAGGCTATATTGATCATTTTGTTATTAATGACAGGAGTATAAGCGCACGGATTGATTACCTTATTTGGTTTCAAAAAGTCAGTTAACATACATGATTATACGGCGTGTATATTGACGGTATTGGTTGTCCTTATTTACACCTGGATCTTAACACCAAATGAGTGGCAACAATATTTTCTAGGTTTTAGAACATTTAAGGATTTTAAAGGCATAAAAACAACTTTACGCTTTTACCTTTACGGTGTTTTTTAGGGGGAAGATCATCCGCCCCACATGAGCGTAAATGAGAAGTTTAATCCGCTACAACGTTTGGGTTATATTGGTATTTTATTTGCTCTGGTACCGTTGAAAGTACTCACTTGGCTTGTGTATTTCCTTTTTCCAGAATTGCGCCCGGCTGGTATAATTAGCCATGTTGATATTATTGCCTTGCTACACACTGTGGGTGCCTACGCATTGTTAAGCTTTATTGTTATTCACATTTACATGATTACGTTTGGTAAAAAATTAGCATTTAATATTAAAGCGATGACCACAGGTAAATAAAAATCAATGTTCATCTCGACAAGACTCAATGAGTATACGAAAGCAGACGTAATGTTACGCTAGAATTAAATGTTGCCCACCAAAAAAGAAAAAATTAAGTGAAAAAAATCATACTATATATTATTGGGCGTTACGCTGACATTTAATGTGTTTGCAGATGCGGCAAAAGGTTAGCTATATTATCCTAAATATTTACGACTACATTTGGCTATGAAGGGTCATGAGTTTGCAGGGCGACATCTTAAAATTGAATGCAAACAACTATTTAATAAAGATGCTAAAAAGTTTATTAAGCTATATTTTAAAAAACATCTAAAATTATCAGAATCTTTAAACCAAAAAATATTCCAAAAAATAGCTCCAGACGTAAGTTATTTTGTAAAAAAATATGCAGCAGACAGTGGCGAGATTGAAAGTTGTAGCTAGTAAACATAGGTAACATGGGGCTACGGCCCTTGAAATGGAATCATAGCGAATTGTTAAATTTCAAAATTTAAATAAATAGTTATTCATTGAATCGACAAGGATATACGTCATGAAAAAAAATCGATCGTAGCAGGGCTGTTGTTGGCACTTTGTGCCCCTACGTTTGCGGCTGAAACTGCCCAAAACGCGGATGCAGCTCAAAGAGCAGATATTGCGAAACTTCAAAAGCAAGTGCGTGATTTAAGTAAAAAGATAGGTTGAAATAATCCTAAATTCTCAGTCGGCTGCCGCGTAACCTTGAACAGTACTGACTATAAAATGTCTACTGGTCCCAGTTATTCAAACAGTAATTTGTTTGCCAATCGTTTAAAGATCGGCATGGGCTATCAGCAATTTCATAACTTAGTATTTAGAGGCTTACTCTCGTATAATAAAGCGTTTGGCCAAATTGAACTTAATACTAATGGTGAGATCAGTCAATTTGATTATGTTGCTAATGTATACGCTAATGACATTATGCTGCGTGTAAAAGAAGTAAATATTTTATATCTTGGTAAAGACTTTTTAGTTAGTGGTTTAGACTAGATAGGCAGTATTTGTCATCGGCCTTCTACCAATTGTTTTCCCGTCAACAATCGAGAAGGTTATGATGAAGCTAAATCGCTGCTGGGCAATTAATCAACGACTAATTTATGGCTTTATTTTAGGGGTGAAATTTGCAAATGCAACGGGTATATCTGGCATGGTGCTAAATGTTTGCTGGTCGTGGGCGGAGCGCATATTGAAATGAACGTTTTCCCAACAGGGTGCTGTTTATGCAAAAACTAATGACGATCTAACAAATGTTGATATGCCAGAATTTATATTTACCCCATATAACGATCGGCAGTATGATATTTGTGCGCAGTACTATAATGCTTGATTATGATTACACATCAGAAACACAAGCAAACCCGATGCCGACTAAATTAACCAAATTGGGCAATTTACAGAGCCTAACACTGCCAATGGAGGTTAATGGTGTGGGTGAGTTTATCAATGATTTCTTAGATGTTCTGGTGTTATTTGCATCGACTTCTGCATCACAAACATTACCTGATAATGGAAATTTGACAGGGATGGGGGTAATCAGTCTGCCGTTGTTAACCAAGGAATGCTTGGCTCTAAACGGAAAAAACGGGCTCCTCTTTATGGTTCGGCGTAACTGTGCCCGCTTTTATAGACAAAGATCGCTTTGGTTTATAATATAACTACGGTAGCAAGTATTGGCGTTATTTCACCTATGATGAAGATACGATGATCGGCTCTAAAATTGCCACGCGTGGGAATGCTTATGAAGCGTATTATAACATTCCCATCAGTGGTTAAAATTTACACTTTCAATTACGTTATACCTAAATTGATTACAATCATGGAGGCAGTCATAACTTCTTTAGTAACTCAGGAGAGCCCTGGCATGTCTTGAGCACTAAGTGCACAAGACTTACGTGCAATGATACGTTACAAGTACTAATGCCTTAATCGCTGGTAACGTTCGTACCCGCTACCCTGTGGGAACGTATACTGATCAGTGCAGATGAAGACAAAGACAAAGAAATCACGTAAAACAGAAACATACTCCTAAAAAATTATCCTATTTCTAGAAATTTTACCGATCTCTTAGCAGATAATAAAAATCGGATCATTTAATTCATCGTAATATTATCTTTATAATGTTTCATGCATGCATTTATGCTAGGGTGATAATTTATATTAAAAAGGTAGAAAGATGAGTTCTGACTTTAAATCACATAAACAACAATCCCCTGATGAGCAAGATAATTCACAATTCCGTAATGAAAAACCAAAACGATCAGGCGTAAATCTACGTGGGCTGTTTATTTGGCTCTTGCCAGTTGTCGTAGCCGCTTTGGTCTTCCATTATTTGGTTTCCCCTAAACTGTTAAAAGAAATACCTGCAATCACACACTTATATCACATTGAAAAAAGTGCATCACACCTGAAAACTGCTGAAAATAAAGCGTTGCACTACGTTGCAAAACCCATTCAAATGACGAAAAAAGCAATTGAGACTAATGGTGTTACAGATCAAGATAAATCCACACGCCATGACAAAAAGCTCATTGGTGGTGATAAGGATGAGCATGGGTGCTACCGCAGTGCCGGTTATGCTTGGTGTCATAGTACTAACCAATGTGAGCGCCCATGGATCCTCGCTAAAAAAGTAGGGTTCGATAATAGCGAGGTTGCATTTAAACAATATTGTCACAATTAAAATTGCAAAGCATTGCGATGCTATTTGATGCCTTATAAAGCATCTTTACGTTGCATGGGGATAATCAATATGACAGCGATTAATAGCCAACGCTGTCTATCTCTAATGGTCAATACTGTCTACCTCTTTTTTAGAGAGGTAGCGCCATTGGCCAAGATCTAAATTATCGTCTAATTTAATATCGTCAATTTGTTCTCGATGTAGTGCGATCACAATGTTTCCCAGCGCCGCAAACATGCGTTTTACTTGATGATATTTTCCTTCGAAGATGGTTAGTAAAATATCCTTTTCTGAAATGACTTCCACGTCAGCAGGGAGGCAGGGCTTTGGTTCACTCTTTAGCTGAATGCCGTCTCCAAGTTTTTTTATTGCATTCAAAGTGATCGGAGCATCAAGCTCTACACGGTAGCATTTTTTGCATTTATTGCGTGGGCTAGTTACCTTGTGTGACCATTGACCGTCATCAGTAATCAAGGTCAGACCTGTGGTGTCGGCATCTAATCGACCGGCTATAAATAATTGCTCTTTTTTTTCAATATCTATTAGGTTAAAAATGCTTGGTAGTTGTTCGTCAATGTTTGAACATATATAGCCTCGAGGCTTATTAAGTAGTATGTAACGTGAGCCACGCATTGTTAATATCTTGTCATCAAATGTAATGACTTGTGTTTCTTTTATTTTATAATCAGTCTGACGCATGACACTTGAATCACAATTGATGCGACCTTGAGCGATGATTTTCTTCGCTTGACGTCTTGTCAGGGTGGTTGCGCCACAAATAAATTTATCTAATCGCATTACTTTTGCCTATTAACTGTTTTATTGCATTCTTTAACGCTTGCTGAGCTTGCTTTTTACCGCTAAATCCGAGTTGTTTGCAGATTTGTACCCAACTGTGATTTTGCAATACTTTTTCAATGCACAGTTTTTGTTGAGGCTCTGATAGTGCAATTAAGTTACCAGTGAGTATTAATTCAACAAGGTCTAATTCTATATATTGATAAGGACGTTCACCTTCAAGGTAACTGTGCAATTTTGCTGTGTTAATGTCGTCGGTTACTCGTTTATTTTTAAGTAAAAGCATCACCAACAAGGGATCAATCGATTGTAAATTTCTACTTAATTGAAAAAGAAACTGTGTTTCACATTGCTTAGAAATTTTCTGATTGAGCGCTTTGCCTTTAGCTGTGAGGGGGAGGCTCATGATCAGCGAATGTGCGCCACTACTTTTATCTCTTGTTGCCCCCATGCGTAAGGGTGAAAAATTTAGATGTTGCCAAAATCGGGTAAGTTGCGCAGTTGCGCCAAAAACGGTGCAAATATGATCAAATTTATTTGTAATTGCCCATTGTTTAAGATGCGCTATAAAGCGAGTGCCTAAGCTCTTATTTTGCTCGCTGGGGTAAATAGCAATACGTTGAATGCGCGCGAACCTGTGTGAACTTGCTTCTTTAAATCCACTATGAAATGCCAGTGATTGTGGAATCAAATTTCCTTTTATGCGCCGTTTTCCTTTATATATATCATCAGATAAAACATCACTAATTTGACCTTCATGATTGATGAGTGCGACCCCTATAATCTGTTGAGATTGTTGCATTACAAATATAGACAGATCAGTTCCATTTAATAGTAGACATAAATCAGAGGGCTTTGTTTGATAGTGTGCATCAACTAACAATGCAAAAATAGTTTGCAATAATTTTTTATCTTGCAATAGTTCTTGCGCCAAGATTTGTTGAAATTCAACAGATTGATGGTGATGATAACAGGGCGGTGCGTGGTTAAATTGCGTAAGGCAAATACTATTGAGGGTAAAAGATTCTAATGGATCATTCTCTGCCCAGCGAATGGGCTGGGTTAAATGATATTTTCGGTATTGTGGTGATAATTCTTTAAGTCTTGATTGAAAACGCAAAGCAAAGCCACGCCCAGATCCCTCATAACCGTGTAATGTACTAGAAAATATTAAACGAGTGTAGTGCTTAGTGAGTGATTCGAGTAATGGCACCGGCAAAGCCGCTGCTTCGTCTATGATCAATAAATCTGTGTGTGGCTTATCAGCGAGTAGGGTATCGGGAGCAATAAATTGCAGCGATTGAGAAAGATCAAGCGAGTGTAGCGAATAGTGCGCTAATTGAAAATCAGGCAATAGCGCCGAGGAATGCTTGAAAGCAGTGTGTACTGATCGTTTGCTAGGCGCACAAATTAAAATATGTTTGCAATGCTTCTCGATCAATAAATGTGCGCAAGCAATCCCTAGTGCGGCAGATTTTCCGCGGCCTCTATTAGCAGTTAAAACAAGTGGGCGGTGTTGGTGTCCGGTGATAGTTTTTTTTATCGCAATAATAGCATCGTTTTGATCGTTTAAATTAAGTGCATGTGTCGTTGACTCGTCAATCTTAGGTATAAGAGGCACAACATCAATGGGGTTATCTTGTGAAAAAAAGCAAAAGGGGAATTGCGCTAATTGTTTATCAATATACTGATAAAAAAAATCTTTTTTATTTATACATTGCGGTGTTAGTAATACGAGTAAACCTCCTCCCTTTAAAGTGCCTTCTGCTGCAGCAAATAGATTTGCATCAAAATTAAGTAGGGCATTAAAGATTAACAATTCGGTTTCTTGCCCCAAGATATTGCTAAATAAGATAGTTGATATTTCAGTTGGTGCATTACCTACCCAGAAGTATGTGGTGTTGAAGGCATTGATAATTAACTGAGCGTGATCAAAACACCACTGGGTTTCCCCCTCAAGCCGAATAACTTGCCGATGGTTATTTAAAATAGCAAGCTTGCGATGGGTGTTAATGGATTGAATAAATGAGGTCAATTGGCTCTCTAAATTATAATAGGAGTATAATCTAAGGTATCTCCTCAGGAACGTTTAATAATACCAATTACAATGAATAGCTTTTGTATTTTACTGCTTAAAATAACTTACTTAAGAGTTGTAATTTTCGTAAAGGGATAAGCTATTTGAATCAACTTACGCCTTGAATTAAGCTGTTCTTCCTGAGAAAAATTTGACTCACATGCTTAATGTAATTGGTATAAATGTTTGAAAAATTATATTATCTCATTTTTTAATAAATTAAAATTCTAGCATCATACAAGCACTATAAAACTATTATCTGATTTATTTACACCTGATTCAAGTATTTTAGACACTTGTATTGCTAAGTCACTATTTGAAGTAACTTTAGTAAATATGAAAAAGAGTTTACTTCGCATTACAATACGCTAAAATTGGGTAAACAATTGAAATAATTAGCTGATCAATTTCACTGGCTAAAATAAATTAAGCCTTCATTACAAATTTGTTTAATGTAACAAGCTTTTCTGGCAACCAGCTCCTTGTATTTATCTATTTTTCCACATGATTTCGTGAATTGCAAAACTTACGTTATGTTTTATTACTCTTGAAGTTCAAAGAACAAACGGCATTTTCATTTAAAAAATAAAAGTGAAAAATTGGTTTGTTTTAATATTTGTATCTACCTATACCTAACTGTGAGAGAACAACATTTTTTTGTTAAAGTGACTTGATCCATATTTTAGTTGAAGGATCTCGTATAACAGACAAAGATTTGTTGACTTCATATATATTGACAAGTAAATTTTAGGTAAATTAAATCATCAATAATCGCCTGAAATTACTTCTACCAGACGAAATATAAAGCGTCTACAATTAAACAACAAAAATGCGCAATCTAGGTTATTGAAATGTTTTAAATTTAAAATTAGTCAAGCGGTTAAATTATAGAAAATAAACTGTTAAGAATCTCATGACTGCTGATAATGACTAAGTTATAGCCATGATAGCTCAAAAATGCTGATCATCAAAGGCGTGCTATTTCAAAATATTTTACGCAAAATAATTTTTAAGAAGATTTAATAATGAATATTTACCTTACTGGTACAACGGGTTTTTTAGGAAAACGATTCCTTAAGGAAATACTAAAAGACAGTACCGTTACAGCGTATATAGCAATACGCCCCAAACGAGGTCAAGACACAGCACAGAGATTAATACAACTTGGACTTTTTAATGATCCGAGAGTTATTCCAGTTGAACAGTATATTAATGACTCAACTGAAGAATTGGCGTTACCTGAGGAAATTGATGAATTTTGGCATATAGCCGGCTTAACGGACTTTCATGAAAGTAAACGGAAGCAACTCTATAAAGTAAATGTTGGTGGAACAGAACAAGCGCTTGAGCTTGCCAAAAAAATGAAGGCAAAACGATATTTTCATGTCAGTACTGCTTATGTGGCTGGAATTTATGATGATATTGTCAAAGAAGATGCTCTTTTAGAATGCCCTGAATTCAGAAATCCATATGAAGAGACAAAATATAAATCAGAGCAGCTGGTTCGCAGTTCAGGCTTGCCTTTTATCATTATACGGCCAAGTATCATCATGGGAGATAGCAAAACTGGTGAAGTAGATGTTGATAAAATGGTCTATGGTTTTGTTAAAACCTATCATCTAATTTACCGATTAGTGAAACGTGAATATCGTGACAAAGAATGTATACCCAACGATTTAAAGTATTTTGTAAAAGGTAATCATCTTGCGGAAAAAAATTTAATTTGCGTTGATGATGTTGTCCATTTAATGTCTGAAATTCAAAAAAAAGGGGAGATTGGTAAAACGTACCATTGTGTTAACCCTCAGACCACAACGATAGGTAAACTGCATAAAATTGCAATAGATCTACTTAACGTCAAATTTCTAGAGATGCAAATAAGCTTTTTACCGCTTTTGGATCGAAAGCAGAAAATAATTGACAGTGGCGTTGATGTTTACGCAGATTATATGATGTATTCTGATCCCATATTTGATTTAAAAAATATAACTAAAATAAATTCGCAACCTATTGTTCCGATGAATAATACGGTTCTCAACTTCCTTTTTGACACTTATCTGCAAACACAACAAAGTAATTCAGGAAACAATAAAACATCAACATTATTGGATCTTAGCCGCCTTCCTGATGTTAAACAATATGGTTGTTTTCCATTGGCATATGAAACAATGTCACGTCAGTTACAAGTATTTAGACTTGACAATAGCTCAGGCTATATTGGTTACGCAATAGTTGATGCAACCGCGATAATGGTTGGCGATCCAGTCTCTAATATTGACCAAAAACTACTTAATGGATTTATTGCTTGGTGCCTTAAATCAAACTTAAACTTTTGTGCGGTCCAAATCAGTGAGCGTGTTGCAAAAATTTGTCGAAAAATAGGCTTGACAGTGAACAAGTTGGGCATAGAAACATCACTATACCTTGATGAGGTAGATATATTATTCAAGGGAAAGGCATATCAGAATTTAAGAAACTATAAAAATATTGCCAGGCGATCAGGCTTGATGATCCGAGAAGGGAAAATTGGGCCAGATAATATAAATGTAATTTCAAATATTTCAAGCCAATGGCTGAAGGGGAAAAAAAATCATAGTGAACTAAGTATTTTTCTACGTGAAATATCCCTAGAAACCGAGCCATGCGTAAGATATTTCTTTGCTGAGCTAGATGGAAAAATTGTAGGCTATATATTTTTTAATCCAATTTTCAAAAAAAATAGCATTATTGGCTATTATGCAAATATAGAAAGATATGATCTCCAAGGACATTCACTGCCCTCTCGATTTAATCTGACTACTCATATTATTTATGAAGCCATCCTAAAATTCAAAATTGAAGGTCTAAAGTATCTCTCTCTGGGTCTTTCTCCATTATATGATGTTATGAATAGTCCTTTTAATGATAGCCCCGAGCTCACTGGGCTATTCTGTCAACTATTTGAAGAAAGTGAACTTTATGCATTTAAAGGTGTTGCATTTAATAAAGCAATGAACCCCAATAAAAAAGAAGGCTCAGTATTTTTAGCCGTAACTAAAGATACTCTTTCTGAGGATATAATGACAATTTTTAAAGGGATTGGCTTATTTGAAGCGTAACACATCATAAAAATCGCAAACTTTTCATCGACTCTCGCTAGGAATTGTGAATTTGGGATATATCTTTTGGAGACATTACAATCGATGTCCTGCGATCATAATCGTCTTCTGTTTATAGCATTTATACCCATGTGACGTAAAAGTGCAAATTCAGCAAGGGAAATAGTACCAAGGTGCGAGGCATAAAATTGCCCTCTCGATGATTAACTTTGCTAATCACCAAAGGTCGAATTAAAATAAAGACTTTAATTCCTAAGTGGTTATTCTACATAGAGGTTTTCTAACAATGCAGGTTAGTACTAGTTGCCTTGCACTGTGGGGTACAAGGTTGAAAACCAAGACTGCGTTATAATAATCGAAAAGCGAACAGCAATTACCTAATATTGTGCCTTGTTCTGAGTATCGCGCTTGAGCCTGCAAAATACAAAGGCAGATCGGCAAATTCTACCGAGGCACATGACAAAATTTCCTCTAGATAATTAACTACGTTAATCACCTGATGGGTATAAATCTACACATTTCAAACTGATCTATCAGACGTCAACTACCTTG
>JAGLDN010000027.1 GCA_023145575.1 Psychromonas sp. | reverse complement strand
ATCACCAAAGGTCGAATTAAAATAAAGACGTTAATTCCTAAGTGGTTATTTTACATAGAGATTTTATATCAACGCACCTTGGTACTAGTTGTCTTGCCCTGCGGGGCACAAGCTCGAAAACCAAGACTGCGTGACAATAATTGAAAAGTGCCTAATATTTTGCCTTGCTCTGATTTTCGATCTTGAGCCTGACAAAGCATTTTTACGTCACATGGGTATAGGTCGAAATGTTATAACTTTGTTGATTGCTAGAAGTTGCCATGCCTGTTGGTCCGCTAACACGGCTTACTATGAAAACAAGGCAACCTTGCATTTTTAAGTTGCACAGGCATGACACTACTGAGATGATCTAATATTAACCTTCCATCACACCTTGGCTTTTTAGGTAGTCAAAGTATGAGCCTTGGAAATCAATAACTTTATCAGGCTTTATTTCTATAATACGTGTAGCAAGCGTTGATACGAATTCACGATCATGGCTTACAAACAATAATGTTCCTTTATAATTTTCAAGTGCTAAGTTTAAAGATTCAATTGATTCCATATCTAGGTGATTTGTTGGCTCGTCCATTAATAATATGTTTGGTGCATCCATCATTAATTTCCCAAATAGCATGCGGCCTTGTTCTCCACCTGAAATTATTTTAATTGATTTTTCGATATCATCTGCACCAAATAATAACCTGCCTAATGTGGCACGCACTGATTGTTCATCATCTCCTGGTTTCATCCATTGTGCCATCCACGCAATGAGTGTTTGATCTTTTTGAAATTCGTAAGCATGATCCTGTGCGTAATAGCCTAAGTTTGCATTATCAGACCATTTGAATTTACCTGAATCAAGTGCTAATGCTCCCATTAATATGCGCAGTAAGGTAGTTTTTCCGACACCATTTTGACCGATGATTGCAACACGTTCACCGACTTCAATTCTTATATTTAAATTTTTAAATAATGTAGTTTCGAAGCCTTTTGTCATATCAATGGCTTCAAGTGCATTGCGGAACAATTTTTTTTCTTGTTTGAAAATGATGTATGGGTTGATACGACTTGATGATTTTACTTCTTCGAGTTGGATTTTATCCATTTGTTTTGCACGAGATGTTGCTTGTTTTGCTTTTGAAGCATTCGCGGAGAAACGACTTACAAATGATTGCAATTCAGTGAGTTGTGTTTTTTTCTTGGCGTTATCTGAAAGTAAACGTTCACGCGCTTGTGTTGCAGCAGTCATATATTGATCATAGTTACCCAAGTATAAACGCAATTCACCGTAATCAATATCAGCCATATGTGTACAAACTGAGTTTAAGAAATGGCGATCATGTGAGATGATAACCATGGTACAATGGCGTGCCTTTAATTCTGTTTCTAACCAGCGGATAGTATCGATATCTAGGTTATTGGTTGGCTCATCAAGTAGCATGATATCAGGGTTTGAAAAGAGTACTTGTGCAAGTAAAACACGCAACTTCCAACCAGGGGCAACTTCAGACATTAAACCAGAATGTTGCTCGATGGGAATAGCAACACTGAGTAACATTTCACCCGCGCGTGCTTCAGCAGTATAACCGTCCATTTCAGCAAATTCAGTTTCAAGATTGGCAACCTTCATGCCGTCTTCTTCGCTCATTTTAGCTAATCCATAAATGCGATTTCGCTCATTCATCACTTCCCACATCTCGTTGTGGCCCATGAGGACGGTATCGAGCACTGTGAACTTTTCAAAAGCAAACTGATCTTGGTTTAATTTTGCAACACGCTCGTTATGCTCTTTGGAAACATTACCAGAACTTGGCTCAAGATCGCCAGTTAAAATTTTCATGAGTGTAGATTTACCGCAACCATTAGCACCGATTAAACCATAGCGGTTACCCGTACCAAATTTAACAGAGATATTTTCAAAAAGTGGTTTTGCACCAAATTGCATGGTGATGTTTGATATAGAGAGCATAAGTAATTCCGAATTATAATTATATTATTTGTAAAAGAAACTCGATGATACATTAATATGTGGCATGATGGTATTTGCTTTAGTTCTCGATTATTTTTAAGGGCATATTAAATAAGATTTGTATCTTATTTTAATGTTAAACTATCGTTATATTTATTGTTGTAATTACGAGAGTATTTCATGAGTTTTGAATCCCTAAATCTCCCCCACGAATTATTAAGTGCAGTAAAGGATCAAGGGTATAGTAAACCTTCACCTATTCAAGAGAAGGCTATCCCTGTTGTGCTCTCAGGTAAAGACTTGATGGCTGCCGCGCAAACAGGTACGGGTAAAACTGCGGGCTTCACATTGCCTTTGCTGGCAAATTTGATGAAAGGTGAGCGAGCAAAAGCCAATCAAGTGCGCGTGTTGATTTTAACGCCAACACGCGAGCTAGCAGCGCAAATTCATGAAAGTGTAATGAACTATGGTAAAAATTTACCTTTACGCTCTACGGTTGTTTTTGGTGGTGTGAAAATCAACCCACAAATGCTGGTTTTGCGGCAAGGTGTTGATATTTTAGTTGCAACCCCTGGTCGACTTTTAGATTTGTATCAACAAAATGCGGTGCGATTTAAGCAATTAGAAGTTTTGGTACTCGATGAAGCAGATCGAATGCTCGATATGGGGTTTATTCATGATATTAAACGTATTTTGAGTGTCTTACCTGCAAAACGTCAAAATTTACTTTTTTCTGCGACTTTCTCCAAAGACATTCGAAAGTTGGCTAAAGGTCTGGTAAATAACCCTGTTGAAGTGTCAGTTAGCCCACGAAATACTACCGCTGAAAATATTGAACAGTATATTTATGACGTAAATAAGAGCCAAAAATCAATTGTGCTGTCGACATTAATTAAAGATAATAACTGGCAGCAAGTATTGGTCTTCGTTAAAACAAAGCATGGTGCGAATAGATTAACTAAACAGTTACTGGCTCGAAACATTAGTGCGGCTGCTATCCATGGGAATAAGAGTCAAGGTGCAAGAACGCGTGCATTGGCAGAGTTTAAAGTAGGGCAAATAAAAGTGTTGGTGGCAACAGATATTGCTGCGCGTGGTATTGATATCGATCAATTGCCTTATGTCGTTAATTTTGATTTACCACATGTCAGTGAAGATTATGTGCATCGAATTGGCAGGACCGGACGCGCGGGTAATGAAGGCAAATCTATTTCACTGGTGTGCAATGAGGAATTTAAATTGCTTAAAGATATTGAAAAACTAACGCAGCAAATTATTTCGCGTAAAATATATTCTGGATTTGAGCCACTAACACCCTTGCCGCCATCAGGACTTGATATCCGTGTTATCAAACCCAAAAAAACCAAGAAGTCTAAAATTTCACATATGGATGGTCAGGGCTCTGGGCTAAGAATAAGCAGTCATAAAAAACAAGGTTCTCTATAAGATCATAGCAATTAAAGTCAATAAGCAGGTTCAGAATATTGAATAATGTCCGCAATCGTCCTTAATTGCCACTGAAGCACTTATATCACTGAGTTTCTTTTGTTTTACCATTCGCCATTGTCCGTCATCAAATGGTGGGTTTCAATTAAAACGGGTGAGTAACTTTTAAGCCACTATTTAACTTATGTGGAGTATCTAATGGGCAAGTTTACGGCAAAGCAAGTACAAGTTCACGCAATGGGTAAAACAGAACGATTCGCAGATGGTGATGGCTTGTATTTTGTAGTTCCTAAATCTGGCAAGGTCTTTGGGATGTTAAGGTTTACTTCTATAAATAAGCGCAAAGAAATACGCCAGGCAAGTATACAGAGCTGTCTCTTGCAGATGTGAGAGTAACTGCTTCACTTAAAATGCAACAACTCCGCCAAGGTGTTGAGCTTCTTTCACAAAAGAGGCGTACAGAAAATGCTGCAATCAAAACCGTTGATGATCTTTTTGTCGATTGGCAAGAAATTAATGTGAAGCGCTTAATACATCCCTCCATTCCTGCTCGTGTCTATCGTAAAGATGTAGTGCCTATTATTGGTGAAATAAAGTTAGATACCATCAATGCCCGAGATATCGGACAAGTACTTATATCAATTAATAAATCAGGTCATCCAGCCATTTGTATTGATGCGCTAGGTTACTGCAAACAACTATTCAATCACGGCATAAAACTAGACTTACTAGAGGCTAACCCAGCAAGTGCATTTAACGTAACCGATGCTGGTGGAATTGAAAAAAGCAAAATCTGGCTTTAAGCCTTATAAATTAAAGTTTTTCTTTCAAAAAGCGCGTGAAAACAGCGATAGCTATAGTCGTGATAATATTTAGCGTGTTCATTGTTGGTTGTATTAGGGGTGAGGAAAGGTGAATTTAGAGAAGCTTTATGTAAGGAATTTGATCTTGTTGAAGCTAAGTGGAGGCTCCCTAAAGAGCGTAGTAAATCTGGTGATGGCATAGTTATCCCATTATCAGAAGTCGTCTTAGATTGGCTTAAAGAGCTTCAAATAAGATCGTGCGGATCGGAGTATGTTTTCCCTAGCCGTAGAAGAAGCAAGCGACCTTGCATGGGCAAAGACACACTGAATCGCGCTATCATTAAGCTGTTTGGCCATGAGCCAGGTAAGAAAAAACAGCCAGCGAACCAAATGGGCGATATGGAACATTTCACTGTACATGACTTAAGGCGTACTTGCAGAAGCCTATTAGCAGCACAAGGAACGCCCGGCCATGTAGCCGAGCGTTGTTTGAATCATAAGCTTAAAGGTGTTGAGGGTATTTATGATCGATATGATTATTTTGATGAAAGAAGGAAGGCATTTGATAGCCTAGCAAGTCAGGTAATTGCAATTACTAGTTAGCCAGTCAAATGAGAGGGTTAGATAAAGTCATTGATTTAATTAACTTTTGTTATTTTTCTCTTGCTGTTTTAGCTCTCCAGTCAAATGAAGGGGGTAGAGAATTCCCCTCGCTAACTTTTCTATGTGCGAATAAGATCAAGCCCAAAAAGGAACATAACGATATGCTTTTCTGTTCGCTTTTTCATCGTATAATCTAATTAGACCAGCTTCAACAGTTTGCTTAATCACTCGGCTTACCATTGCACTATTACCTTCATCAAGACCTAGCCTTTCCCGTAATGATTCATTATTTCTATTATTTTGATTAATCGAATGCGGTTTTCCTTTTGTTGTTTGTCTCATCTAATTCACCACGTCAGTATTTTTTTATTTTTCAGAAATCGCATTTGAAATTTTTAGACAACTATATTACCTATGTGCATATACCCACTATCGCGTTACTAAGGAGTTACTTATGCACAATACAAACACGACTATTCCATCCACCAGCCAATGTCTGATCATCAAATCTTGGAGAAAGTGGGTGAAATTATCACGTCCAAGATTTATGCAGTGAGATTTTTACTGACGCGAAACTTACAAGAGAGTTTTTAATCTTGAAACATGGTCTTGTATGAAAGGGAGGTCTTTGCGGTCATGCTGTTGAATTCTCAGCATCAGTTAATTGAATATAGAGAAATGTTCTTTGGCTCAATTGATAGTGCAACCGTTTACCCACGAGAGATGTTAAAAGTGGTACTTGAGGTAAATGCAGTTGCAGTGTTCTTTGCTCATAATCACCCATCAGGCTCTAGTGAACCATCAGAGGCCGATAAGCGCATCACATAGCGTTTAACAGATGCTTTGGCACTCATTGACATACGGGTGTTAGATCATGTTGTAGTTGCTAAAGAAGCGTTTTCATTCGGAGATGAAGGATTACTATGAACGACTTTGAAATCAATGCTAGTTCGCTCAACGTTTCAGATAAGAATATTGAATAATGCCCATCCTGTTGAAAAGGGCTAGACAAAGATGAGGGCAATAACTATTGTAGAGTTTCGTATATCACTGATTTTTTATTATGGCCATCCTTTTTTAAACTTGTTAAAGCATTCTAACTTGATTTCAGCGAAAGACATTCTCTAACTGCTGTTAGTCCACCGCTAGAAAAATTTGATAGGATTGTGCTATTGAATAAAAATAAGATATTTATCTTTAAGCAGATCATCTATTGACCTCTTTTGACGATTGCTTAACATCAAGTATTGGCAAACATTAATACTCATTGTTGGACGTTTCTGGGTGTTTAATATGTGCGTTGTAGGTTATGATGTCTCAAAATGGACAAAAATAAGGATTAGTGATTGATGTCTTAAAAAATATCATATATATTTTTTCAAATTTCGCATCAGATATAGTATGCCTATGTTATGTCGAGTCGCTCGGTACAATTTGTCTTACTGTCTTTTCACCTTTACGTCACATGGCTATATACTTTTGCCAATGGGTGAAAGTCGTCTTGCTGACTTCTCATTTTTGCGTGACATGGGCATATAACGTTGCTTAGCTAGTGCAAGTTGCCTTTACGTCATATGGGTACATACGCATGTTATGTTGCCAGAAAATGTCTGTTGAAGTATTATGGGTGTGCCATTAAGGAATGGTTATTTGAGTACTTTCGATTTTAAAAATTCATAATCAAAGAAAGGACATAATATGTCGGTAAAAAAAATGATTGATTTAGATCTTAGCGGTAAGCGGGTGTTTATTCGTCAAGATCTTAATGTTCCAATTAAAGATGGCAAGGTAACTTCAGGCGCACGGATCCGAGCGTGCATTCCAACCATTAAATTAGCGCTTAAAATGGGAGCTAAATTAATGATTACTTCTCATTTAGGGCGTCCCACAGAAGGCGCTAGCGCCGAGGATAATGCGGCATTCTCTTTAGCGCCTGTTGTTGATTATTTAAATGAAGTATTAGGTGTACCTGTGCGCTTAGCAAAAGATTACTTAAGCGGTATTGAATTGAAGCCAGGTGAAGTGGTGGTTCTTGAAAATGTTCGCTTTAATAAAGGTGAAAAGAAAAATGATGAAGCACTTTCTAAACAGCTTGCAGCGCTTTGTGATGTTTACGTGATGGATGCATTTGGCACTGCTCATCGTGCGCAGTCTTCAACAAATGGTGCTGGGATCTTTGCGCCTGTTGCCTGTGCAGGGCCTTTACTTTCAGCAGAGCTTGAAGCGCTGGGTAAAGCGATGGATGATCCTGCTCGTCCATTAATTGCAATCGTTGGAGGATCTAAGGTTTCGACAAAACTAACCGTGCTTGAGTCTTTATCTAAAATTGCTGATCAACTTGTCGTTGGTGGGGGTATTGCCAATACGTTTATTGCAGCTCAAGGTCACAATGTTGGTAAATCACTTTACGAAGCAGATCTTGTTGCAACTGCTAAAGCGTTAATGGAGAAATGCGCAATTCCTGTTGCAACTGATGTGGCTTGTGCCAAAGCATTTGATGAAAATGCAGAATCTTTTATTAAAAATGTTGCAGATGTTGAAGATGATGATATGATTTTTGATTTAGGTCCTGATTCAACGAAAGTGCTTGCTGATATTATTAAAAAGGCGAAGACCATTCTTTGGAATGGTCCTGTTGGCGTGTTTGAATTTAAAAACTTCGAGGCGGGTACTAAAGGTATTTCTCGTGCAATCGCAGACTCGGCGGGTTTCTCAGTGGCGGGCGGCGGAGATACCCTTGCTGCAATCGATAAATTCGGTATTAAAGCTGATGTTTCGTACATATCAACGGGTGGAGGCGCTTTTCTTGAGTTTGTTGAAGGCAAAAAACTTCCCGCGGTTGCAATGTTAGAGTTACGTGCAAACGATTAAGTTCGACATAACGTGAGTGCATAGTTGTAAAATCAAGGTGCTTATGTTGAGTGATCTTAGATTAAAGAACAATCATATTAACGTAAAATAGGTAGGTATTTCAAATGACTAAAATTTTAGATGTAGTAAAAACAGGTGTTCTCACTGGTGATGATGTACAAAAAGTTTTCGCGAATGCAAAAGAAAACGGTTTTGCAATCCCTGCTGTAAACTGTGTTGGTTCAGATTCAATTAATGCTGTTTTAGAAGCCGCCGCAAAAATGAAATCGCCTGTTATTATTCAATTTTCTAATGGTGGCGCTGCCTTTATTGCAGGTAAAGGCCTTAAAATGAATGTACCTCATGGTACTGCAATTTTAGGTGCAATCGCTGGCGCTACACATGTACACGCAATGGCAGAAGCTTACGGTGTACCCGTTATTCTTCATACTGATCATGCAGCAAAAAGCCTGCTTCCTTGGATTGATGGATTGCTAAATGCTTCTGAAGCAAATTTTAAAGCAATGGGTAAGCCTCTTTTCTCGTCACACATGATTGATTTGAGTGAAGAGCCGATAAAAGAAAACATCGAGATATGTGCTAAATACCTAGCTCGCATGAATAAAATTGGAATGACGCTAGAAATCGAGCTCGGTTGTACGGGTGGTGAAGAAGATGGTGTTGATAACTCTGACATGGATGAGTCTTTACTTTACACTCAACCTTCTGAAGTTGATTACGCATATACGGAGCTTTTAAAAGTGAGCCATCGCTTCACCATTGCAGCATCTTTTGGTAACGTACACGGTGTATACAAGCCTGGTAATGTTAAATTAACACCAACGATTTTGCGTGATTCACAAGAATTTGTGTCTAAAAAACATAATCTTGATAAAAATCCATTAAATTTTGTATTTCATGGTGGCTCAGGATCTTCTGAAGCTCAGATCAAAGAAGCCGTCGGATACGGTGTTATCAAGATGAATATAGATACTGATACACAGTGGGCTTCATGGAATGGTATTCGTATTTATGAAGAGGCTAACCATGAGTTCTTACAAGGTCAAATCGGCAACCCAACGGGGGTGGATGCACCGAACAAAAAATATTACGATCCGCGAGTCTGGTTACGTCAGGCACAAACCTCAATGGTGACTCGTTTAGAAGAAGCGTTCACTAATCTTAATTGTGTGAACCGTTTATAATTCAACGACAGTCATGACATTGTATTGATATACTCATCACACCTGAAAATGCAGGTTTCAGCGAGGATTTAAAAGCTTATACCCGTGTACCCATGCTACTTCAAAATGCTTTGTCAGACTTTAGCTCAAGCATCAGAGCAAGGCATAACAGCAGACCTATCAACAATTAGCGATGCTAATCGTTTAACCATCATATTAACGAAAGTATATTAATGATTTATTAGTTATTCCATTATTGAATGTTATAACTCAGTGCTGGTGTTTGAGCTAAGGCCAACTAGGCTTGGGTAATTCTAAAAATTAACGGTTGTTATAAGCTTTAGACTTAGAATAACTATTTAGGAATTAAAGTCTTTATTTTAATTCTCCCAGTAAGTTATTAACGCAGTTAATCACCTACTGGGCAATTTTATGCCGAGCTACTTGCTACAATTTGCTGATCTGACTATGCAAAATGAAGTAACATGGGTATATACTCTTCACACCAGAAGATGCAAATTTCTGCGAGAATTTAAAAGATTAGAGACAAGGCATTGTTTAATAAAATGATTATTCCCTTGCAAAAAAAAATGCCTATACCCGTAACCATTCAAGATGCAAAATTCAGCAAACTGTAAGGTAAAAGGCTCCTAAGCTACAAGTTGAAAATCTAACTTGTTAAATTGTTACTTTCAAACAACGAAGAAGTTTGCATTAAAGCTTGCCATGCGGATAATGAGCGCAAAATAAGACATCTTTAAACTTTAGTTTTCAGGCTGTCGCCTCAACGACCATGCTTTGAAGAAAACATATTTAAAGTAGTGACATGGTTTAATAGATTCA
>JAGLDN010000269.1 GCA_023145575.1 Psychromonas sp. | reverse complement strand
CAAGTTAATTGTCGCCTAATAAGTTTGATTCATGTTCGAATACCAACCCCTTTTTTAAGCAAAATAAATACCAAGCAATATAGGCAAAAGATAAAAGAAAAAATAACAGTGAAGGACCAAAGTAAAGGCACGTCTTTAATGCCTAAAAAGCCATAACGAAATGCATTAATCATATAAAATACAGGGTTAAAATGTGAAACGCTCTGCCAAAAAGGCGGCAGTAAGCTAATAGAATAAAATACGCCCCCTAAATATGTTAAGGGCGTAAGGATAAAGGTAGGTACGATACTAATATCGTCAAAGGTGCGTGCTAATAATGCATTTAACAGCCCCCCAAGTGAAAACAAAATAGAAGTGCATGTTCCGCTTAATATTAATATAAAAATATTATTGATAGGCATATCCACAAAGAACAAAGAAACAAAGGTTACCATGAGACCGACCATTAAGCCGCGTGCAACGCCGCCTACCAAATAACCTACAATAATGATGTAAGTCGGCACGGGTGCAATTAATAATTCTTCTATATTACGCTGAAACTTAGCACTAAAAAAGGATGAGGCTACATTTGAATAAGAGCTTGAGATCACCGACATCATGATCAAACCAGGGACAATAAAGGCCATATAGTTAAAGCCATGCATCGCACCAATACGCGGGCCAATTAGGTTCCCAAAAATAACAAAATAAAGGCTCATTGTGATAACAGGTGGTACGAGTGTTTGCACCCAAATACGCAAAAAACGATTGATTTCTTTTCTTGAAATACTTAGCAATGCAATTAAATAGCGTTTATTCATTCTCAGAGTCCTCTTTGCTAATTAAATCGATGAATAACTCTTCTAAACGGTTTGCTTTATTACGCAGACTGTTAACTCGGATCCCCAAACTACTAAGCTCGTTAAAAACGTTATTTATAGATTGCGTTTTACTGATTTCAATTTCCAATGTGCCTTTACTCTTTTGCAACACATTAAAGTGCTTACTTATTATTTTTTCAGGGAGAGATTCGACATCTAGAATAAAGACTGCACTATTTAGGCGAGACAATAGTTTTTTCATACTGGTATTTTCAACTAAACAACCTTTGTGAATAATGCCGATATTACGACACAGCATTTCAGCTTCTTCAAGGTAATGTGTGGTCAAAATAATTGTCAAACCTTGTGCATTAAGCTCTTGTAAAAAATGCCACATAGTACGGCGCACTTCGATATCAACGCCCGCCGTCGGCTCGTCAAGGATCAATAGGCGCGGCTCATGCATCAACGCGCGAGCAATCATTAAGCGGCGTTTCATTCCGCCTGAGAGGGCACGCGCAGGTGAATCTCTTTTTTCCCACAATGCTAATTTCTTGAGGTACTTTTTTGCGCGGATATGTGCTTCAGCGCGTTTAATGCCATAATATCCCGCCTGATTTACTAATATTTGGATAGGCGGTTCAAATGGGTTAAAATTAAATTCTTGAGGAACAAGACCAATCTGCGCTTTGGCGTCTTCTAATTGTTTATCTATGTCAAAATTAAAAACACAAACCTGACCCTGCGTTTTATTCACAACCGAAGTGATAATACCAATGAGGGTTGATTTACCAGCACCATTTGCACCAAGTAATGCATAAAAATCACCTTCTTCAACTTGCAGTGAAATTTCATTTAAAGCTTTAACACCGTTTTTATACGTTTTGCTGATGCTGTTAATATCGAGAGCGTACATAATCAATCCTTTAATGTATTTATTAAAATCAAGATTGCAATATTTAGCGGTGCACTCTGTGATTGTTTTGCAGCCAGCAGGACTGGCGTTATATTTTAAAAGCGAGTAAATAACAAGGAAATTGGGTTTAGGATGTTCTGTTACAGCTTGCTTCTAATATTTTATTTCTATTTTTTTGTAACTTTTGAATGAGCTCTCCACGCTTGCATTCCCATCGCCCTGCTGGGTATTGCTTGTTCCATGCCTGCATTAACTTTTTTTGTTGTTTACTCAATTTAAAATGTGAATAATTTGCAGACATGTATAAATAACTGCGTGAAATTTCCCCTCTTGCTGATTTTGGTGGCTCTACTTTATGATTCCTTATATGCATTGCACACGTCCCAAAAGTATTGGCAGTAGGAACGGAAGCT
Organism: Psychromonas sp.; assembly: GCA_023145575.1. Taxonomy (GTDB): domain Bacteria; phylum Pseudomonadota; class Gammaproteobacteria; order Enterobacterales; family Psychromonadaceae; genus Psychromonas. The sequence goes on along the minus strand of JAGLDN010000269.1, from coordinate 3,207 downwards.
TGGAAATTATAATTACTGCGCATTGCATTGACTGCGCCGATAGCAGGATAAAGGTTGTACATATCGGCTTGCATAAGTTTGTAATCCTCTGATACTTTATTAGCGCAACGCCTCCCCTTGTAATGTTTTCCTTTAGATGTAATACATAATCGATTACCTTCTCGCCAGGACCTAAAATTACGACCAAAATTTTCAGCGGGTACAACATGCTCCCATTCCATCCTTTTTGCGCGTTTAGCAAATTTATTGGAGGAAAATCCAGTAGGAGGTAATATAACTTTATCTTTAGTAAATTTTGCATCACAATAAATGGTATAACGTTCAGAATCATTTGTATAAACAAACTGTTCAAACAAGTGTTTGGTCTTACTAAATGAATCATTTGTTACGTTTTTTGCCTGTAATGAAAATGAAACAGTAAAAAATAAAAGAATTAGATAATTTTTATTATGTAGGTACAAAATAGGTAAATCCTTTTGTTAATGTAATCGCCATGCTACTAGTGCTAGCATATGTTCCATCATGTTTTCGAATTGTGTTTGCTATAATATCACTTTTCTTGGCTTATTATTTAACTGAATTAAATGGCTACGAACAGCTTCATTTTTGATCCGTTTAAAATCTGTGGATTTAGACCAATATTGTCGTAACAGTCCATTGGTATTTTCATTTACCCTCGCTGCGTTGAGCAATATGGATCTCCAAAAAAGTAATCACATTCAAGCTTCTTAGAAACCTCTTTATGATAAGCAAATTCTTTACCATTGTCTGCTGTGATTGTTAAAACTAAATCCTTAAATGGCACCAATAATTCAATCGTTGCATCTGTCACTGTTCTCGCTGATTTATCAAAGATCTGCTTCAACGAGTTAGCCGTTCAACTATTGTCACTATAGCACCGCTATGGCCTTTTCCGATGACCAAATCTATCTCTGGATCACCAACTCGAGTTCGTTCATCAACAACAGTTCGACGATCTTCTATGCCTATACGATACATTATGTACCCGCGTCCAGCTAGCTTTTCCCTAGATCTTGAATTATATTTTTTAGCTTTTCTGCGCAATAATTTGTAGAGATCGTAGCCTTGTTTTTTGTCTTCCCAAATGAACTTATAGATTGTTTCATGGCTGACTTTAATGGTCTTCTCAATACCACTCTTTAGTCGCCCAGTAATTTGTTCAGGGCTCCATTTTTCTTTAAGTTTTGATGTGATATATTCAATCGTATCAAGCGTCATAACAGTGCATGAAAGTGCTTTTTTTTGCCTTTTAATTGCTTTGTTATTTTCCTGCTTAACCCGATTGCCGCGATCGCTAAAATTACGTTTCAACTCTCGAGAAATCGTTGATTGATTGACACCAAGTTGTTCGACTATTTTGATTTGATTCATTCCACTTTTATTAAGGGCGTAAAGTTCGATCTTAGAGGCTCAGTCAGTTGTTTATGTTTTTTCATTATTTGCATCTCTTGTCGGAGGAAAGGTAGTAAATATATATTCAACTCGCTACTTTCCAACTAATTTAAGTTATGCATTTGAGAATTGAATCTATGGAAGATGTAGATGATTATATTAAGTTTTATAATGATGAACGGTTTCATGAAACATTAAAATATAAGAAACCAATGGATGTTTATCGTTAGGAAATCGAACCTAACTTAGCTTTATCGAAGGTATCTTAAGGTTGGAATAAGAATTGTTAAATAGTTGTCTTGACTCTTTTGGTAGGTATAACTTTCTATTTCTTACCACGGGTAAGCACCAGAAACAACCGCAGAGGTAATTAAAAATAGAATATCTAAAAAGTTTATGCTTTATTTTCCATTCTTGCCTTGGATCTGAAGCGAGTGATAAATTATTGAAGAGTGCTTTATTGAACATAATTGATTTCTTCTTTGTGATAAAAATAAGTATATAGTCACAGGTAAAGTCGTTCTGCAAACAGGTTCTTTTTTAAACAAATATCGCGAGGGGTGCGTCACAAACTGGGTATTAAAGTGTTTAATAAACCGACGATTATCATAATCTCACCTTGAAGGTAATTGTTATTCACTTTTCCCATGTTATAGCCCAGGGTTGGTGTTTGGACTAAAGCCCCGAAGGGAAACAAAACTTGACCATTACATAGTGTTTTTATGCCTAGCTACTTGGCACAATTTTCCTTGTTGACGTTTCATTTTGAAGTAACATGAGTATAAAATTGTTGGATTGATGTTTTTAAGTGTAAATACAGTTAATTTATTATTCTTAAAATAATTTTACCATTGAATAGAGCATTGTATTTTATTACTGTATACCTTATGCTCCAGCTAATCGACTATCAGAATAAACCCCACAAATGACCTAGCAAAATCGCCTTAAAATAAATGGTTGAATTAATGAATGAGGTTAATTAAAAATGGCTGTAAAATTCTAGCTGACCTGCATCACAATTTGGCGGTTCCTTATGTGCCCATTCGGCAGGTTCACCATGCAGGATCTCGGCGCAAGTCATTACTGTATATCCAAGGCGGACAGCACTATCGTGCCAGATGTCCTCTGGTTCATTTGGAAAACCTATAGTGTGGGGAACACAAACATTGGAATGCCATCCCATAACCACCAGATGAGTAATGCTAAGTTTTTGCAACTCCATGTGCAGATTAGTTTCGCGGAAAGCATTAGTATAGATCTTTTGCAACCGGTGCTCCTTCCCATTATAAAGATTTTTAAGTGCTGGGCGAGTTGAGTCAGATCCTGGCGTGCCGTTAGCCATGCTAATTGACCAGATAGGGTCGCCCATTACCACCATATACTTCAAAATATCCTGTTGGTATTTTGTTACGTGACACTGTATCTTTGCGTGTCCTTCTGTGCCTGGTATTTCACAAAATTCGACTGAGTGTTGTTCGTCAATAACCAATAAGGCTAATTTTACTTCGTTACACATACGTGTTCGTAGCATCGAATACAAACTACCTTCAATGAACATAATCATTTTCCTTTTTTATAGCAATATTAATTTTATTAAATATTAGGGGCTGTTGATCTTTCACATTGGCAACCAAATCATTGAGCAAGCTAGTGCGAGCATACTTTCAAAATGAATCTTTAGTTTATCGTATCGAGTGGCTATTGCCCTAAAATGTTTCAACCTTGCAAAGGCATTTTCAACTAAGTGCCTATATTTGTATAAACACCAGTCAATATCAGCATTACCCACTTTTG
>JAGLDN010000268.1 GCA_023145575.1 Psychromonas sp. | reverse complement strand
CCGAAGGGCAAGGTAACTTGCACAAATTAGCGTTGTTATAAAATATCGACTTAGAATAACTATTTAGGAATTAAAGTCTTTATTTTTAATTCGTCCTTTGGTGATTAACGCAGTTAATCATCTCAGAGGGCAATTTTATGTCGAGTACTTGGCACAATTTTCCGATCTGACGTTGCATTTTGAAGTAACATGGATATAGCACTAGTAGCTTAACGATTATGCAATTGATGGTTGAATCTGCAAAAGCAAAAAACAGGAAAAAGGAGTTAATAGTTTTCTTATAAAAAACACGCTGAATGGTTACGCCTTTAGACTTTAATTCTTAACGAGTAGTTTTAAGTCAAAAATCTTTTAACTTGGTTGATTGGTACAAGTGCCCAAGATCTGCGGGTCTCTCGATCGGTTTATTATGAACACAAGCACGGCACACGTTACAATAATCTAGAATGAACTATCCAATTGATAATTAAAATCTGTTAATTATGCCTACAAGCGATTGCACAGGTGATCGTTGATAGGTGACGAGTTGTGCTTTGACCTGACAACCGAGTTAATGCCTGACAAAGCACCTTTACGTCATATCGCTATATCCAAGTTGCGTAAAATTCAACGCTCATTAACTAGAAATCAGGGAGAGTAGAAAGTAATTGGCATTTGCTTCACATTTATTCTTGGTATCCTTTGTAGACAAAGTTACTTGTATGTTGTAATGATATTTTACATTAATTAAAGGATTATTAGCGTGAAAAAAATCATAGTAATACTATTTGCCACTTTGATTAGTTTGATATCGTTAAACTGCTACTCAAAAAATGAACTTCAGACCCTGTCACCTGAGCTGAGGGAAGTGATCCAGAAAAAGATGGTATCGATCCAAAATGGTATGCAAAATATGATACCAGCCATTTCATCTGGAAATTATAAAGAAGTTTCTGCTATAGCATTTAAAATAGAAAAAAACTTTATTGAAGAGCAGAAAATAACGGCGCAACAAAAATATGAACTTAAAGACAAGCTACCCACTAAATATGGACTTATAGAGCAACAATTTTATGACTATGCTAAAATGCTTAGAGAAGCCAGTCAGGATCATGACTCAACGCTTGTTAGTGTATATTATTCAAAGCTACTCGGATCATGCAGTAGTTGCCATAGTCAGCATGCAACCAAACAATTTCCTCTTTTCATTCAAAAGCCAGTAAAAAATAAATAGCATCAACATTACTTTTCACTAACATACCCATGTTGCGGTGGCTAGCGCATTTTAATCCCTGATTTATTAAGGCTGATAGGATTTCATCATCAAGGCTAGCCCTCTTTTTCTTTGTTGCGATGCTTGTTGTTTTAGTTGTATTTTTTTTTAAAAAGTGATATCTATTTCCCCATAGTATATTAACAACTAATTTAGCGTATTTTCTTATGATCTGTAATTGGTATATTCCCGTGCGCTTTGACAAGAAATATCATTTAGAAACAAACGCTTGAAATAATTTTTAAAAACATTATGATTACACCATGGAAATATAACTATCAAAATTAGATATGATTACACTCGTATCACGCCACAAAATTTCTCGTGATAAGCGGAGTGTGATCGATTAAAAGCTATTTTAGTATCTGCTGAAGTCTGGGATGAAGAAATGAGTTGTAGGGCGCTACGAAATCACAAAAAACAGTATTCTCCGCCATCGGCATGAGTATACTTCAACTTACCCCCCAAAAAAATACTCATAATCCTGATAGTCTATTAATTAGCACTCAAACTGAATAAGTGATAAGCCATTTAGCAGAAGTTACCTTCTTTAATTTACCCATGTGGCGTAAAAATGCAAATTCAGCAAGGGAAATAGTACCAAGGTGCTAGGCATAAAATTTAAGTATATACCCATGATTTTTTAATTTTTTATAAGGTTACAATTCGCATTGTTATTGCACGTACAACGATAGTTTGATTTCGCAATTTTTCCTGTTATCATCAGATAGCGTTACAATTAACTAACAGAGGCAAGATTGGAAACCATATCGACAAGCAGCATGATCATTATTTTAGTATTACTTATCATCATTTCAGCTTATTTTTCAAGTTCTGAAACCGCTATGATGACCTTAAATCGCTATCGTTTACGTCATATGGTAAGAAACAAACATAAATCAGCGATGCGTGTGGAAAAATTACTTAGCACACCAGACAAACTTATTGGCTTAGTTTTAATTGGCAATAACTTAGTTAATATTTTAGCGTCAGCATTATCCACAATTTTAGGGCAACGCCTATTTGGGGATACTGGTATTGCGATTGCAACAGGTTGCTTGACCTTTGTTATTCTCATTTTTGCAGAAGTCATGCCTAAAACATTAGCGTTGCTTTACCCTGAAAAAATAGCATTTCCAAGTTCTTTTATATTGCAGCCCCTGCAATTTGTGCTCAGCCCTTTTGTGTGGTTAATTAACGGTATTTCAAATAATATTTTACGAATTTTTGCTGTAAGTATTACTCCCTCCACAAATAACGCACTTTCACGCGATGAACTACAATCAGCCGTAAAGGAAGCGTCCTCAATGATCCCTGCGCACCATCAACAAATGCTATTAAGCATTTTAGAACTTGAAAAAATCACAGTTGATGAAATCATGATCCCACGCAATGAAATAATAGCCATTGATATTAACAAAGATTGGGAATCTATTTTAAGGCAACTGCGCCACCGAACACATACGCTTACTCTGCTTTATCGCAAAACAATTGATGATGCCATCGGTTTTGTGCATGCGCGTGATTCGTTTTTAAATTTATTAAAACAAGATTTCACCAAAACAGAATTATTGCGAAGTGTACGTTCAATTTATTTCATTCCTGAAGGGACACCATTAAATACGCAGTTGATTAAATTCCAACAAAATAAAGAGCGGGTTGGATTAGTTATTGATGAATACGGTGATATCCAAGGATTAGTCACCCTCGCGGATATTTTAGAAGAGATTGTCGGAGATTTTACAACGACAAATGAGCCTCCCGCCTCCGAAGAAATCCATAAACAGGTTGATGATAGTTATATTATCGAAGGCAGTTTAGGTATTCGAGATATAAACAAAGAAATGAATTGGTCATTACCGACGGACGGACCAAGAACATTAAATGGTTTGATTTTGGAGCATTTAGAAGAGATCCCAGGTCCCAATATCAGCACGCGCATTTCCGGCTATCCGATGGAAATATTAGAAGTCGAAAATAACATGGTCAAACTGGTTAAAATATTTCCACAGCTATACAAAGAAAAGAAATCTTAAACTAAAGGATCAACAGCTTTTGTTAGAAGAATATGATCTTAACATCATATTTCAAAAAATAGTTTTTTTCTACAAAATGAGGTCGATATATGATCACGCTGAATGAATTTATCATCGAAAAACAGCACGATTTTCCAGAAGCTAACGGTGAGCTTTCTTCACTCCTTGGCTCAATCGTACTTGCATCTAAGATCGTGAATCGTGAAATCAACAAGGCAGGACTTGTCGATATTATAGGTTCAACAGGCATTGAAAATGTGCAAGGTGAGCAACAGCAAAAAATGGATTTGTTTGCAAATGATGTTTTTAAACGTGCTTTAGCTGCGCGTGGTGAAGTTTGCGGGATTGCTTCTGAAGAAGATGATCAGTATGTTGTTTTTGACAACAAATCTGGTGCAAATAATAAATATGTTGTATTAATGGATCCGCTTGATGGCTCTTCAAATATTGATGTTAATGTCTCGGTGGGAACAATATTTTCAATTTATCGGCGCGTAAGTCAGCGTGGAGATCCGACAGCATTAGAAGATTTTTTACAAAAAGGCAATCAACAAATTGCAGCAGGGTATGTTGTTTATGGCTCATCCTCTATGCTTGTATATACAACAGGAAATGGGACGCATGGCTTCACTTGCGACCCATCTTTAGGTGAGTTTTACCTTTCGCATGAAAGTATAAAAATCCCTGAATCGGGCTATATCTATTCAATTAATGAAGGCAATTATTTAATGTTTCCAGCAGGCATTAAAAAATATATAAAATATTGCCAAGAGATCGATAACAAAACGAATAGACCCTATACCTCCCGGTATATTGGTTCACTTGTTGCAGATCTTCACAGGAACATGCTTAAAGGTGGGATATATATGTACCCATCAACATCGAATTATCCGAAAGGTAAGCTGCGTTTATTATACGAATGTAATCCAATGGCAATGATCATTGAGCAGGCTTTTGGTAGTGCAACTGATGGGAAAACCCGAATTTTAGATTTAAAACCAACAACGCTTCACCAACGTGTGCCTTTTATTTGTGGCAGTACGAAAATGGTTGAGTTTTTACAGACAATGTTATCGTAAATTTTTATTAAAAGAACTCCGTCAAATAATTATAAGCTTCCAGATTGATACGTAAAAAAGCTTACTGTGCAAAGTAAACGATAAGCTCCGCTAATAGTTAATTGGTCTAATGGGGCTCCTGATCTACCTCCTTGCTAAATATGAACACTTATCCTTACGTCGCATAGTATATAACTTGTAATGATTTCAATTTTTTGATTTATCCTTTACTAGGTAAAGTTATTTGAAATCCTTTTTAAGTAATTTGAGTTATTTAAGTAAAGATGGATCATAAAAAGTTAAATCATACTCATCAGTATTCCACCAATTTAACTGGTGGGGTAACTAAATTTGTGGCTAACGAATTTACGAGCCATACCAGCGACCTTCCGATCAAAACTGAATCTTTAACCATTCTGATTGTAAAAGAGCTTATACGAGTTACCCGTGCGTAGAAAAACAAAGGGTTAACAAAATAGCCTATTTTCTTTGCGACAATGTTTCTTTTTTTCAGTGCTTTTGTATATTTAACATCTGAACGATGTGCTTTTTCTGGCTCTTCTACTTTTGACATTTCTTCAAATACTAGCATTAAATTATATCATACTGATTTTTTTAGCATGTGGTTTTTTAATAAAACATTAGCCTGTTATATATTCGTTACCAATCAAGTTGCAAAATTCAGCCAGCTTGTGCCCCGTAGGGCAAGGAAACTTGTAACAATTAGCGTTGTTATAAAATATCTACTTAGAATAACTACTTAGGAATTAAAGTCTTTATTTT
>JAGLDN010000267.1 GCA_023145575.1 Psychromonas sp. | reverse complement strand
GTTAATCATCGAGAGGGCAATTTTATGCCTAGCTACTTGGTACAATTTTCCTTGCGGAATGTGAACTTTTACGTCACATGGGTATATACTTAAATTTTATGCCTAGCACCTTGGTATTATTTGTCTTGTTGAATTTGCACTTTTACGTCACATGGGGATAATCAACCGCAGGCACTTAGTTGAGAATGCATTTGCAAGGTTAAGGAATTATAGAGCTATAGCTATCCGATACGACAATATAAAGATTCATTTTGAAAGCATGTTGGTATTAGTATGCGCAATGATTTGGTTGCCAATGTAAAAATCAACAGTCCTAGGAGAATCAAAGTGGCAAGTATAATTTATGATAAATTTGGTGGGAAATATGGTGATTTTGACGACAGAGAAAAACTTCATCTATTTTCATGTGTGTGTATGGCTCAGACGGCAACAGAAATCGCATATGAAGCCTCACTCTCTTCCTTTAAAGGCTACAAGAAGACTCGTCTAGAAACCTTTTTTGGAAAGGGTTGGAAAGAAGAAGATCTTGATTATTTATCAACATGTTTATGCAAATTGAATGATTTTTTTAATGAATCCATGCGAACTCTGACATTTGTTGATGCAAGAGGGCAAAAATGTCAAAGCCAGATGGGCGAATATGAAGATGTGCGTTACGATATACCATCTGAGCGTCATAAAGACCATTGCCTAAACGATAGGGTCCTGTCAGTAGTGCCATCAAATACAGTGTGTTTCATACACCGTCTTCGTTCAGTTTATTTATATGAAATTGGTTCACGATATGATGGCGGAAATCCGAGGATTTATATTAATACGCCCATGTTTGCTAGCAAATACACTATGGATAAAAAAGCAGAAAGTCTTCTTCATGAGCTAAGTCATGCATTAATAGATACTGATGATGTCGAAGTTAGCGGAATCAAAATATATTCTAGAGAAACTTGTGCCTTGTTAGCTAAAAAAGACCCAATGCTAGCCCGTGATAACGCCGACTCTTGGTGCTTCTTTATAATGGATTTTCTCATAAGGCCTAATGACCTATTATAATGGTCAAGTTTTTTTGGATTGTTTCTAAGCCACATTTTTAAAATCGTCACATGAGTATATACCCGTTATCCTCAATCTCGCGCCTAAAATTTATTTACCTCTGCACTTGCTATATTTTCACCTTGAATCATGGCTAGTATAGCTAACAATTGAAGTGTTCTTGTTAATTATGCCATCTGATGATTGTCGTCGTTAATTAACGAGAGTGTAATTGGATGTCAGGTAACTTGTAAAAATTTGTTTTGTTAACATTGCATATTAAAGTATCTTTGGTATATACTTTAATGTCAGCTCTGCCTGTAGTTACATCGAATTACTTCGCCAATATAAGCACCAACAATATAAATTTAATTGGTGTTGGCTTTTATTAATTATTATGAGAACTTTTATGTCAGATGTATTTCATTTAGGACTAAGTAAAGAAATGCTTGATGGTGCAACATTAGCCATCATTCCAGGCGATCCTGATCGCGTTAAAAAAATTGCGCAATTAATGGAAGGTGCGACCTTTCTTGCTAGTCATCGGGAATTTACAAGCTACCTTGCTTATATAGATGGCAACGCGGTTGTTGTATGTTCAACAGGGATCGGCGGTCCGTCAACTTCTATTGCAGTTGAAGAGCTTGCACAATTGGGTGTGCGTACATTTTTACGCGCGGGCACAACAGGCGCAATTCAGCCGCATGTAAACGTAGGTGATCTGATAGTGACTCATGCCTCTGTTCGCCTAGATGGTGCAAGTTTTCATTTCGCGCCAATCGAATATCCCGCCGTTGCTGATCTTGATTGTACTACCGCGATCATTGGCTCTTGTCGTGAAGCAGACGTAGTGGCGCATATTGGTATAACCGCATCTTCTGATACTTTTTATCAAGGTCAAGAACGGTACGATACCGTTAATGGCCGTATGTTACGTAGTTTTAAAGGCTCTATGCAAGAATGGCAAGATTTAGGTGTGTTAAATTATGAAATGGAATCTGCTACCCTGTTCACCATGTGTACCTCACAGGGGTGGAAAGCAGGCTGTGTTTCAGGCGTTATTGTAAACCGTACACAACAAGAGCTCCCGGATGAAGCGACAATAGAAAATATACAAGAAAAGGTAATTTCGGTTGTTGTTGAATCTGCCCGAAAGCTGCTAATGTAATTAATAGGTGGTTATTCCCATGTTATTTAAAAATTCTAAATTTCGTGGGTTATTTTAAACAGTGCTAAAACATTTTAATGTATTTGGCTCGTTCAACTGCGTACTTAGGCATTTTTTTTGCTAGTTTATTAAGTAACCGTTCTGCTTCTTGGTGCTTTTTTTTATCGTTAATTACGCTATTAAATAATACATGGTAGGCTCCTTCATAATCTAAAGGGCTACCATAACCTTGTAATAGCATTCTTATATAGTTCATTTGCGCATTAACAAATCCTTGCAGTGCGGCCTCGCGATAATAAATAATTGCTTTTCCGGGGTTCTTTACAACGAAGATACCTCTTTCATGATAACGCCCCAATTGTTCGAGTGCAGGTAACAAACCTTCCTTCGCCGATTTTTTAATATAAAATAAGCCTAATTTAGGATTTCGATCAACACAAACCCCCCAAGAGAGCATATCACCCCATACAAAAGCAAAGGATGGCTCATTCGCTTTAATTGCATGTGCTTTAATATCTTGTACTAATTGACAGTCATCAGCCTTAATTTTTTGTAGATGCTTATTATTATAAACTAGCTTATTCAAGTAATCTTGAGAATAAATTTCTAGTGGAGTATTTGATTGACTATGTGCATGTTGATTCATAAATAATAATACAACAAAGAATATTTTTAAATACATATTTACACCTACACCCATTGAAACGTTATGGTATTCGTCACTATTAAAGCTTATCGGCTCTTTATAAAATTTCTTTAAGTGTATTTTCTGATGATCGAGTAGATAAAATTATTAAGTTTTTATATAATCACAAACGAATAAGGTACAAAAATTTATACTAGGACAAATGATCGAATAGATTTACTTGTACAATTTTTTCAATTTAATACCAATTACATTAAATATGTGAACTAAATTTTACACAAGTAAATATATCAATTTAAGATACAAGTTAATGTAATTAGTGGTTAAATTTACCAGAATGACAACGCGGAAGTAAGTAATTTTAAGCAGTAAAATAGAAAAACCATTTATTGCTATTGGTATAACAATGCTTCATGTGTTTACATGGATATAAAGTATTATAAACGTTAATTTATCTAATTTTTGTGGTGTCGAGTTTGATAATTGCGAGAAAGGAGTAGAACAGGTGAAATATTTAGTCATTATTGGATTTTTTTTTACGGCATATGCATTTGCTGGCGATACAATAAAAAATTCAAATTTGGATAAAAAAGATCAAAAGTCGCCTATTTCCCATGAGTCATGGCCACATGAAGAGCCTGAGTGGGGCATTGCGATAGGTGAGCGCTCTGCAAGTATTCCTTTTACTGCTACAGACAATAAACACGTTAACGATTTTATTACTAAATATTATTATGAAGGTGAATACGTTTTCTTACGCGGTGATCGCGGAGGTGTTCATTTTTATAAACAACCACGATATAATTTCAGTGGCATCGCTCAAATGCGCTTTTTAGATATTCCAGAAAGAATGCAAAATGAATTTAATGGATCGAAAATTGATGCGGGTTTACAGCTAGAATATTTTTTTATGCCAAAGTTCCCCATCCAATATGAATATTTATCTGATTTGAAAGGGCATAACTACGGCAAGATTAACTTGCGTTACGCGATCGATTACCAGGATTTTGATTTCAAATTGTACAGTACGGTTCGCTTAAAAAGTGCTAATTTTAATAATCTTTATTATGGACTCGACGGATTCCCAAAATCAAAAAACCCAGATGGAACGTGGAACTGGAATGAAATAAATGATAATAAAATTGGCTCAGATTACGATATTTCAGTGGGTATGGGCTCTCGTTATCATGTATGGCGCAATTTATATCTTCTTGCCGAAGCAAAGGTGACTCGTTTAGGAAGAAAAACTTATCGTAGCAGTTCAATTGATACTCCATTCCAAAGCGAATACTACTTAGGATTTGGTTTTTTTAAAGATAAAAAACGTAAAGATGAATTAACCTTGCCCCATAACCAGTATATACGCTGGGCATATGGTTGGGGTACGACATCTAATTTAAATGATGTTTTGACTGGTCATTCACAAAGAGACCCTTACAATAATCAAATGACATCATTTTTTTATGGTTTTCCACTCACGGAAAACATATTTGGATCAGGTATTGAGTTATTCTTAACACCTGGTTTTGTGTGGCACTTTAAATCAGAGAACCAACCTCAATTAGAAGAATATGTGTTGGCAATGAAGGCGTATTATACTATCAAATGGCCTCTGCGCTGGCGTCTAGGCTTAGCGGAAGGGCTATCGTACACTACAGATATAACGGGTCTTGAACGCACTGAAATTATTGATGAAAAAGGCTATGCGAAAGCAAGTAAATTACTTAACTATTTAGATTTTTCACTTGATGTCAACCTAGGTGATATTACAACCGTGAAAAAACTTGATAATTTATGGTTAGGTTATTCAATCCATCATCGTAGTGCTATTTTTGAAGATAGCTCTTTGTTCGGCCGAATTAAAGGCGGAAGCAACTACAATAGCGCGTATTTACAGTGGCATTTTTAATCAGTAAGTTTGGTAATAGCAAGAGGTGGGATAGGGTATCTACCAGTTTTAATTCATGGTGTAAAATATATACTCGTGTGACGTAAAACTGCTTTGTAATGCTTCAGCTAGGACATCAGAGCAAGGGGTAACCTGAGGCAATTTGGTGCTTAGCAGCATGGCACTATTTGCTCTGTGTAGTTAACCAATAATATGACAATTTATGCATAGTATTTTGACACGATTTGCTCTGTGTAGTTAACCAATAATATGACAATTTATGCATAGTATTTTGACACGATTTGCCCTGTGGCGCTGCACTTGAAACTAATATTGGATAAAATATATATTATTGTTTTAATAACGTAATCGTAATATAGGACAACAATAGGATCTGCCTCACTAGGTCTTGGTAAAGGGGGAACAATTAGATATTCGAAAAATACAGTTAGAGCTTATGAATGCTGTTCATAGAGCCGAGATGAATATCATCGATGACAGCGCAGACCATACCCTCTGTAAGTTCTAGCTCTGGAGTCGTGATAAGAAATGGCGCAGGATCCTCGCAACAAACCTTCACCACTTTGATAAATGTTCTAACAATCCAAATCGAAGGCAGTTAACTCAATAACCGTTCTAGCACTTATGGCACTTATATCAACGGGGAAGTATGGCGTCAAACGAAAGATCTTACTATAGATAAGGATAACGATAAAGTTTTTTTTATCACACATAGGCACTCTCAACGCAATATACCCATGTGACACAAAAATACTTTGTCAGGCTCAAGCTCGATAATCGGAATAAGGTGCAACATTCGACCTATCAACGATTATCTATGTTAATCATTTTTCGGTAGAATTATCGACAAGATGTTAATTCTTGTATGGTTACTCTCTATTCGATTGTTGCAATACAAGGTTTTTTTATAAATAACCGAGTTAGCGGTAAAACGGGCATGGCAACTCATGCTAATCTATGACGTGGTCAACTAAATTCAC
>JAGLDN010000266.1 GCA_023145575.1 Psychromonas sp. | reverse complement strand
CCAAGGTAGTTGACGTCTGATATAGCGCTACGTATTTGTTGAGAGTTGGTTTTCATCAATTAATAACAAGAGATTTATTCAAGAAAACATTAAAAAGCATTAAAAAACATTAAAAAGTAACCGTTTAATTGTGTTAAGTAGAGAAGATAAATTACAAGGGTGTACATTGAATTGATTCATTGGATTGGTCTGAAACTCCGATCTGCGCTTGGGTAAAAGGAATGGATCATCCCATCCTTTTACATCAACAAATATTTAAAAACAAAGAGGGCAGTGAAGGAATATTATATTTGATCAGTAGTGGCGTTAAGTTTGATAAAAAGTCAATTGAAAGGATCTATCAAAAACGATGGAAAGTTGAGGTTTTTCATATAAAAATAGAGGATCTAATACTGGCACGCAAATTCACCTGCAAAAAAGACACAGAGTAACCCTATTTTCATGTCATTGCTGGTAACAGTATAATTGGAGTGCCTAAACCTTAAAAAAGGACTGACGAGGTTTGGTTTAAAAACGGATCTTTAAATAAAAACACACAAAAAGCAGCAATTTAGGCTTTACATCACAAACTGACATCAACTGCGTAACATCAGTTAATTAATTTAAGAGGCTATTAAATCTTCCAAATTGATTAAACCATTATGCCTTTTTACGTCACTTGGATGTATTTATTAAACTACCGTTTTAAACCATTAAAACCAAGTGGCATTCCACGCTGCCCTTGACTACCCATCATTCCTTGCATGGTTGACATCATTTTACGCATACCACCCTTACCAGACATCTTTTTCATCATTTTTTGCATTTGCGTGAACTGTTTCAAAAGTTTATTAACGTCTTGAATCTGCATTCCTGATCCTGCTGCAATACGGCGTTTACGGCCTCCTTTAATAATTTCTGGTTTTGAACGTTCTTTTTTAGTCATTGAATTAATGATCGCTTCCATTTGATTGGTAGCTTTATCATTTACTTGATTTTTCATGGTATCTGAGATTTGTCCCATCCCTGGTAATTTATCCATCATGCTACCCATACCGCCCATATTTTTCATTTGTATAAGCTGATCGCGAAAATCTTCTAAATCAAATTTTTTGCCCTTTTTCATTTTCTTAGACAGCTTTGCAGCTTTCTCTTTATCAACTTTCGCCTCTAAATCTTCGATTAGGGTTAAAACATCACCCATTCCCAAAATTCGAGAAGCAATACGATCAGGATGAAATGCCTCTAGCGCATCAATTTTTTCACCCATACCAATAAACTTAATTGGTTTACCCGTAATATGACGGATAGAAAGCGCTGCTCCTCCACGCGCATCTCCATCGGCTTTGGTTATGATAACCCCAGTAAGAGGTAGCGCCTCGTCAAAGGCCTTTGCTGTATTAGCAGCATCTTGACCTGTCATTGCATCAACGATAAAAAGTGTTTCAATCGGATTGATTGTCGCGTGCAGGTCGATGATTTCGTCCATCATCTCCGTATCAACATGTAAACGCCCTGCCGTATCGACAATGACGACATCAATAAAGTGTTTTTTTGCATGTAAAATAGCAGCACTTGCAATTGCATTCGGCTTTTGTGTAATATCACTTGGGAAAAACTCAACATCTATTTCAGATGCTAATGTTTCTAGCTGTTTTATCGCAGCTGGGCGATAAATATCCACACTTACAACTAGGATCTTTTTCTTTTCTTTATTTTTTAATAAGAGAGAAAGTTTTGCAACGGTCGTTGTTTTACCCGCACCTTGTAAACCAGCCATTAAAATTACAGCAGGCGGTTGTGTTGCAAGATTAAGTGATTCATTCACCTCACCCATTGCAACTTCAAGTTCAGTTTGGACAATTTTTAAGAATGCTTGTCCTGGATCGAGTGTTTTTGTGACTTCACGGCCTAATGCACGTTTTTTTGCGGATTTTATAAAATCACGTACAACAGGCAATGCAACATCGGCTTCAAGAAGCGCCAGACGAACTTCGCGCAGTGTTGATTTAATATTATTTTCAGTTAATCGGCCTTTACCACTAATTCCTTTTAGCGTTTTTGATAAGCGATCGGATAAATTTTCAAACATAATTTGATCTCATAGCTAATTTTAAAATAAGTGATGATATTATACGCATTTATTAACAAGCAGTGTAGTATTAACTTCTCATACCCAAAATTAAAGTTATACTAGGGCTGTTGATTATTGTTGGTTTAATTTAAAATCGATCGTTGACTATTTCTAACGCGTTAACGATAATTTATTTAGAGCACCCAAAATTAAGAGTTTTCCGAATGGATTATTTAGCATTAACAAGCACTATTTTTTATCTTCTTGCTACGATTATTACCGGTAAACGACTCCTTTTGCTTAAAAAAACGTCATCAAAAATTTATTTTATACCAATTTTCTTTGCTCTTTTTACGCACGCGGTTTGGCTATATCAAAATATCTATTTATTGAGTTTAGAAAACCTCCCTATTTTAAATGTTGTTTCACTTATGACCTTTGTCCTTTCATTTTTAACAACAGTTATTAGTAAGCGTTTAAATACAGAAATATTACAACCCGTTGTTTATACGTTTTCATTACTCAACTTTCTTGCCCTTATGTACTTACCAAGTTATTATGCCACCAAATTATCAGCTGATCCATACCTTGGCAGTCATATCATACTAGCCGTGCTCGCATACTCCTTACTCAGTATCGCGAGTTTATTTGCATTGCAACTTGCCTACATAGATCACCGTTTGAAGCATCATAAACAAGCATTATATCAACTCAAAATGCCCCCTTTGATGACACTGGAAAAAACATTATTTCAATTTGTATTTTTAGGATTTATCTTATTAACTTGTACCTTGTTAACAGGATTTATGTTTTTAAACGATATGTTTGATAAAGGGCTAGTAGGCAAGTCTATTTTAACCGTTATTGCGTGGTTTATTTATGCAGTATTATTATGGGGCCGTTTCATTCAAGGTTGGCGCGGAAAAGCTATTATTTACATCACGATAATTGCATCATTTATTCTCACGCTTGCTTATTTTGGCAGTCGTATTGCGCGAGATTTCATACTTGTTTAATATAATGAATTAACTGTTATCCACTACATATCACTCAAATATGTAGTCATTTTTATGCCTTGTTGTAAGTAATATTCTATCCGGGAATTACGTAACTTCTGTGATTTATGATCCTGTAACGTAAATATACAATTTCCGTCTTTAGATCGGATGTCAGATCAAAGCAATTTGTAGCAATCTAGCGCGTTATAAAATTTCTACCTGAAACATTTTATGCCTAGGGTATTGGAACAATTTTCTTTGCTGATGAAGTATCATGGATATATACCCATGTGCCGTAAAAATGCTTTGTCAGGCTCAAGCTCGATAATCAGAACAAGGCACAATATTAGGTAATTGTTGTTCTCTTTTCGATTATTGTAAAGCAGTCTTGGTTTTCGAGCTTGAGCCCCGCACGGCAAGGCCACGAGTACCAATGCACGTTGTTATAAAATCTCTATGTAGAATAACTACTTAGGAATTAAAGTCTTTATTTTAATTCGACCTTTGGTGGATAATGAAGTTAATCATCGAGAGGGCAATTTTATGCCTAGAACCTTGGTACTATTTGCCTTGCTGAATTTGCACTTATACGTCACATGGGTAT
>JAGLDN010000265.1 GCA_023145575.1 Psychromonas sp. | reverse complement strand
CAAGTTAATTGTCGCCTAATAGTATTTTCATGTCATTGCTAGTAACAGTAGAATTCGAGTGCCTAAGCCTTAAAAAGACTAACTACATTCGGTTTGACTTAATTAGGTCTTGAATTCATGGGTTTAATAATAGGCCAAGAAAGATACAATTATTTATAACACCATTTAAAATAATGACAAAACATACGCCAGTACTAACGGCTTAACGATAATGAAATTGAGGGTTGAATCTGCCAGTTAAAAGATCAAATAAAATGTTAATGAAATTTAAAAATACAATGATACCAATAGATGAAACGTCAGACGAAACGTCAATAGATCAAGCAGTCTATTATCTCTGAAGGTCTTAAAGCGTACATTTCTAAAACATTGTGTGTCTTTTTGACTTACGATTTTGAATCTGCCTTTTATGCGACAAACACAATGATAGCAGCAATTTACAAATCTCGTGCGCTAACCGCGCTGTTTGAACCTGACGGGCCTCTTATTTATACTGGCGGTCTTGAAATTGCAGAAAATAACTATAGCTGAGATGGCTGTCGACTTTTTGGAGAAGTAGCAGATAAAATGATTAGGGATGATAGTTGTAGCCATTTTTGGTGAATGTCAATACCTGTATGTGCCCATGTGACTTTTCATGTTGATAGCTGAAATGTTATAGTTTGATCAAACATCCGATCGAATAACGGACATTTCACCTTTACGTCACATGGGTATAAACATTTGATATTGCTTCCCAAAGGATCACGTTTTAAGACTCGATAATACTCAAAGCGAGCTCTTTTACATGATAGATCCGCAAACCATCTTTGTATAGGTTTGCATCACCCATGATGCGCACTTCATTTTTTGTTTTGGTAATATCAGAAATATGCACATCAATACTCATTTTTTTGTCCAGTGGGGTAATTTGACCACGATATTTCCAGATAACCTTACTTAATGGCGTAACAAATCGAGGGTTTTTAAACTGCGCCCCTAGGTCGTTTTTCAAAGCATAGGTTTGTAATAGTTCAATGAGTGCTTCAATGCCT
Source organism: Psychromonas sp. (assembly GCA_023145575.1). Lineage (GTDB taxonomy): Bacteria > Pseudomonadota > Gammaproteobacteria > Enterobacterales > Psychromonadaceae > Psychromonas. The sequence goes on along the minus strand of JAGLDN010000265.1, from coordinate 6,416 downwards.
AACGAGCCGGGCATAACGGGATCATTATGGAAGTGACAACGAAAGAACCAATCACTACTTTTAATCATGCGTTCGCCATAAATATAAGCAATACCAACCGTCCCCCCGCCTTCAACAATTGACACTGTATCAACGAAGTTGAGTTTCCCACCTGGCAAGTGATAATGAGGTTTACCTACTCGCCCTTTAAATAATTGCAATGCTTTATTCGTTAAATTTAATGTTTCAATTTGTGCTATCGATGTGTTGTTATCATCAAACCACGCAGACGTTATTTTCCCGTTATCCATGCCGACTTGGGTGGTCAACGCTTCCGCCGTAAAGAAACCAAAGACAGCACTGCCTTTATAAAATACTTGGTTATCGACAAGCAAATTAAAATTAAAACTTTGTATTATCATCCCACCTGCCTGTGATGTATTGATTAATACCGATTTATTAACAATCGTTTTACCGCGTAGGTCTAGTATTTTAACTAACTCGCCATCACCGTCTAAATTACGGTAGAATAAATCCTTTTTTGGATAAATCAAACTTGCGCCAATATACGCTGATAAAAAGCCATTGGGTTGCAGGGCTATTTCCATGATTACTGAATATGGCATCCAATTATGAACGCTGTTTTCCCTGAAGTACCATGCATCAATTGGAACATAATATTGTGCAGTACAACTCGCCAGATCTTTAAAAATTAAGCGTTTGCCTTGCACATCAATCACACGCGTCAGAAGTTGTAACTCACCGCAAGGTAACCGTGGTGAACGACGCCCTTTGTAAACATCAAATGCAGATCCGAAACATTTAGCAATATAACCTGTTGCAAATTCAAAAAGATGATACGGTGTAAAAGGCAATGTATCAGCTTGACGATTTTGCCCTTTGATCATTGGCGCCGCAAAGTGTTTTATGGGTAAAACGCCTTTTTCTGCAGACGCATTATGATCTGTTTCTACACGCATTAGCGGAGGCAGAGGATCTTTATTATTGGGCAGAGCGCTTGAATTAACATGGAACAAATAACTTTTAAGCTCCTTCCTTCGTTCGCGATTTACGCCATCAAGATCACTTTCTAATCTATTTAACAATTTTTTTAACGGCTCATTTATCGCTTTTGCCGATCTTGTTGCAGTGTGCTGAGCACTCACTAATTCAGCTTTATATGCAATCGGCACTGAATATTGTGAATTTGGCTCTTGATCTTTAATTTCCATGCACAAGTTTTTAAAATCAACAATAACTTTATTATCGAGAATAATATCTATATTTGCTTTAATAAAGGGCCGTGGCAACATCCCAATTTCAAACACTTCTAAGCGATAAATGAGTGTATTTATTTGCGGTAATACCTGACCTCGACAACGCACAGTTTGTGTGGCAGAATGCAGGGGTTGGAAACGGGCATTATTGACGGTTGAATTCATGCCAAGCCATAACATTAAAAACATGCTCAGTTGACAACAACCTTCAGACATCAACGATCCCGCCATGACTTGATCACCTTTAAAATGACAGGGGAAATACCAGTCATTTGGATCAAGATCTTTGTGCGCTTCGACAAAACCCAGCCCCCAGATGCCACCTTGCTTATCAATTTTAGTAATGCAATCAATCATCAAGAATTTTTGTGATGCAAACTTTAATGACGGATTACGTCCTTTTTGATCGTATAGACGCCCAAAACAACCAGCAAGATCACCATGAACAAGTTTGAGCATATCTGCATATTGATAGCGCGTTTTAGAATTTTCAATTAACGGTTTGAAATAAGATTTTTTAGCATTTCTTAATTGTGCTTTATCTTTGTCATTGGCGATAATGCCTTTACCGTCAGCAAGCTCTTTATCAGTAAAGAAACCAGCACACCCATTACGCATGATCAAGACTTTTTTAGCACCCACATAACAATCATAGTGAAAGAAAAACAGCAGTTGACCAGCATTTTTTGCATAAGAATCAATATGAATTTCATAACGTAACGTTTCACCGCCAAATGCCATATCTTCTAGGAAGGTTAATTGACAATCTAGCAAGCGATAAATACGCTCACTTTTGTTTTGAAAATCAATACCAATATAAGAAATAAGCATTAAATCACATTGCCCTGATTCTACCGCGACTGACCAAGGGATCTGACCATCGATTAAGAATGGTGCATCAACAGGAATATCATATTCGGTCACCATTGAAGATTTTTTATATTCATGGATTTTGGCATCCATCGCTATCACACGACTGACCAATAAATAATCAGTCGTTGGTAAACGTACACGCCGTGCATAGTTATCAATGATTTTATATTCATCACCAAAGACATTGCTAATTTTACCTTCAGCAAATTCAACCAACACTTCAGTATCATAAATAATATGCTCAGGTTTGTTAAAATTCTCAACAAGCACTAGCTCATTGGTATCATACTCAAAACGATCTTTCATCAAAGCGCCTGTTTGTTGTTGCGTCCTCAACGCTGTTGAATCACTCTGTGTGACAGCCCCAGATATAGGATTGCCCACATTTAGCACTTTTGCCTGATATTTAATTAAAGTTGAAATTTGTTGCCCTGCAACATGACGAGCGCGAATGAACGCCTGATGTGTTTGGGTTTGCCTAAATATAACGCTGTTTATTTTAATCCGACGATTAGTTTCTTGTGCGCTAAGACTAGCACTGGATAATGGCTTTGCAACCGACGCGTGAATTAGCTTGTTTATCGGTTTATCTTGTGAGCACGCATCGTGATCCGATGCCTGAGTTAAAATATCTGTCGCCATCACCATTACTGGTATTTTAACCCGATTGAGGATTGGCTTGAGTGTTTGCCGACTCATCTTACGTTTAATTGTTTTAAATAATGCGCTATCAGCATGATGTAATATTGATTGTTTAATATCCATACCGCCTAATTCAATCGTTCTTATCAGGGATCTTGTGTTTTGCTTGACTAATTTTTTAGCTTTGATATGTCGCGTCTTAGTGGATGATAAAATCAAGTGCGCACTGTTTTCATCTTTACCTAAACCATTAATCGCAATATGTTGCGGTGCCCCTGCTTCATCTAAAACAAGCGCCGATTTAATAATACTCATCATGCCAGATGCATTAAATAAATGCCCTACTTGACGTTTCACACTATCAATGGTTGCATGAGGGTATAATAGAGGTAATGAGGTTTTTTCTATACTATTTTCAGCTACAAAACCACTTGCCGATGCTTCAACATAGCGGACGTTTTGTGGTTTAATATTGGCCAACGCACAGGCTTTGTTTGCCGCAAGGTTAATGCTTTTAACACTGATACCCGTTTCAAATGCAACACCGTCAATGCTTGCGTATACTTGTTGATCTTGAACTTTATTGCTTGGTTTAACAACAAATGCACCTGCACCTTCACCCACTAACCATTGCTGTGCATCTAATATATTTACAGGACTTTGTGCTTGTTCATTTACGCGCCCAAAACGCTGGCGTAAACTAATATTTTCAAATGAGCCTGCAAGATCAACACTGGCAATGATCACAGCCTCGACATCAGATGTTTGAAATAAATTTTGTGCAAGTTCAACACAACGGTAAACTGAATTTTCTTCGTTTGAAACCGTAAAGGCGGGGCCTGAAAAATTCCATAATGCACTGAGCCTTGATGCCATGATATTACCAATAAAGCTGGTGAATGCGTTTAATTCTTTTGGCTGTGCAATACTTAGTTTAACAATATCAATGAGTTCATTTTGTTCATCTGCCGTTAAGCTAATGCCTTGCGCTAACAATGACGCTTTAATTTGTGTTGTTAAATTGAGACGCCCACGATATTGATGAAGCTCCAGCTCAATTCCCATTGCCACAAGCACAGCAACATTGGCACCTTCATCTAACCCCGCATCAATCGCCGCTAAATCTGCGACTTTCAACATCATAAGTTGTTGTGGTATCAAACAATCTGATTGATTAGGCGGTATTTTAAAACGTAATAAATCAATGTCAAATTGCGCAACATAACCACCAATGGGATGATCCTTTAAGCCAAGTATTTGTTTTATTTTTTGATTTTTTTCAAGTCCTCTCCAGCGGTTTTTAGGTAATGCGCTAAATGTACTTTCATTGTTATTAATTAATGTTTTAAATTCAGATAAATTACAGACACTGCCAACAATACAATCCATTCCAATAATCGACATTGGCATGCTAGCCTTAGGCTTTGGATGCATTTTATTTAATGGCACATTGCCACCTTGAAGCACTAAATGCGCATTACTGCCGCCAAAACCAAAAACACTCACCCCTGCTGTGCGTATTTTATCGGCATGAATTTTCCAATCAATCGACTCAGTTGGTATTTGAGTACTTGTTAAATATTTTTGCTTCGTATTAATGGGGGTTTTTAAATTAATGGTTGCGGGGATTTTTCCTTCATTTAAGGCATACATTGCTTTGATCATGCTTGGCATACCTGCCGCCGTTAACAGGTGCCCTAAATTTGATTTAGCCGAGCTTAATAATGGTTTTTTATGAACACGACTAAAAAAGGTTTCCAGAGAGTGAAGCTCAACTTTATCACCTTTAGGTGTACCTGTTGCATGGCATTCAATGTAATCAACATCGCAGGGATTGACGTTGGCATTTTCATAAGCACGCTCATAAGCGAGCACTTGCCCTTTTGAATTAGGACTTAATACAAACTCACCTTTTCCATCATTTGATAAACCGCCACCTTTTATAATGGCATGGATAATATCGCCATCGTGCAAGGCATCACTGTGACGCTTAAGCACCATCATGCCAGCACCTTCGCTTGCGAATAAACCTTGAGAGTCTTTATCAAAAGGCGATTGTTTATTATTTTTTGGAAACGCATGAAAAATTGAGAAGCCCATATTAATAAACATCGGATCGGCACCTGATATTGCCCCAGCTAACATCATATCGGCTTTACCAGTATGTAAATAATCACAAGCAAGTTTGGTGCTATAACAACTTGATGCACAAGCGGCATCAAGTGAAAAGTGCGCGCCTCCAAGCCCTGATGCTTTTGCTAAGAGCGTCGAAGGATAACCTGAAATTAATGCGTTATCAGCATGTACATTTTCAGCTTGCGTATGATGCTTAAGTTGAAAATTGGGATTCAACACCTGTTTAAGCGCCGATTCGACAACATGGTGATAAAAGGGTAAAAACAGATGGTTTGACTTGCTTGTTGGAAAAGACAAATTTCCTAATATAAGCCCGCAATTCTTTAATTTTGCGCTTCCCCAATAGCCCGAATGTTTAAGCGCTTGATGAGTCACATACAAACCCCACTGAGTGGTATCGTCTAATCGTTCAAGGCAGCTTTTCGTTAATAAAAATGGCTGACTATCAAACTCAAAATCAGTTATATAACCCCCATACAGACAATAAAACTTATCTTTCTCCCCTATACTTCCAAAATAATCCTCTAGTGGCACACCCATTTTTTGTGCGCTTATTTTTGTGCGTTTATCATGTTTTTTAAGTAACTGTTGCCAAAATTCACTCGGTTGACTTGAACCTGGAAATAAATTGGCGATACCAATGACTGCAATATTTTCCATCACGCTTCTCTAATGTTTTTATTTGGCGGCAAAGCGCGCCAGATGATTTTTGTGCTTTGATATAAAGCTTCGTTTTTAAATCAAATGTTGTTAGTCCTTTTTTTAAGACTTAGATCCTCCAATTTTACCGTTGCAAGTACAGACATGAAGATATGATTACTCTGTGTCCTTTTTGTTTTTACTGGGGATTTAGCAAGTACTGTAATTAATTTTATATTTTTTTATATTTTCATGAAAAACCTCAACTTTCCACTTTTTTTGATTGATTATTTCTATAGACTCTTTATCAAGCTCAATATCATTACTCATCAAATATAAAATTCCCTCACTGCCATCTTTGTTTTTAAGGATTTGTCGATGTAGAACAACTGGAACATCCATTGCTTTAATACAACCAGAGATCGGTGTTTCCGATGAATCAATGCGCTGAAAACCCCCTTGTAATTTATCTTCTGTACTTAAAGCAATTAAACGGTTACTTTTTAATGCCAGTATAAAATATTTTTCCATCTTTTCGTGATATACCCATCACACCTGAAGATGCAGGTTTCAGTGAGAATTTAAAAACTTATACCCATGTGACGTAAAAGTGCAAATTCAGCAAGGGAAATAGTACCGAGGTGCTAGACATAAAATTGCCCTTTGGGGACCACTAAGTAAATCATCTTCTGCGTTGCAATACCCAAAAAGTAAATAGCAATAAAGGATTAAAGTCTTTTTTTAACCCTACCGAAAGGAGTATTGCGCCTTAAACATGAATCACTCAGGTGTCCTGAAACGAGGAACTTCAGGTGTGATGGATATAAATGCAATTAAGCAAGTTAATACCTTTAACGCAAACACAAACAC
>JAGLDN010000264.1 GCA_023145575.1 Psychromonas sp. | reverse complement strand
TTTTCATATTAAATTTTAGTTTACTGCGTAACATCAGTCATTAAGTTATATTTACCCATATTGCCTCATGATCCTGTGTCAATCATATTATTTTATCTGCTTTAACAAGAGCCGCGTTGACGCGCTCTTTTATTATTGCTTGTACGCCCGATATTTTGGCGAAGATCTTTTTATCATGACCAATAAACAAAACATCAGCACTCAATTTATTATTGCGATTTTCAGTCACATTCAGTTTCAAATAAAATGGTTGATCGACAGGCACTTCCTGCCAAACTTGCCAACTTAATGTTGCTGTCGGAAGATTCGATAAACCAAGTTTCTTACGCGCCCAAACAATTAACGCTTGATAAACCAGATCATTAGCAAAAATATTATTTACCTGCACATCAAACTCACCTTGCACCGCTTTAACCGCATCGTCAATTTGACAGCTTAATAACAAACCTTGTTCGTCGCATTCATTAATAGCAATAATACCTTGTAAACTACCACCATGGAATAATGTTTGATCCTCATAAAGGCAATGCTTAACGCTTTGAAGTGGCCCAAGTTTGCCATTAAAAACAGGCTGCTTTGTTTTATGTTTTGCTAAAAATAAGTTTGCCACATAATTAAAAGTAGCTTTGCCAGCCCTATTCACACAAGAAATTTTAACCTCAATCTGTAATTTCTCTGCCGTTTCAACAATGAGGTTCAAATCAATATCCAACTGCTCTGCTTGTGAGCCATCAAAAATAACGCCTTTCAATAGTTTATAGTTCTCAAAACCTAAGTATGCATGATCAGGATAAGTTTTATGGCATGCCTCAACCATCCATGCAATTGCGCAAACAGTTGGCAAGACTTGCTGACCATTGATTTGATGATCTACAAAAAAAGGATTATTAGCCGCAGAGAGTTTCTTAGTTAAACGATTAACGCTTGTGTTTTTTAATTCGTTATCAAAACTCATAATAGCACCCACAAGAATTTGTGGGCAACGATTGCTTGTTGCAGATAGTTCGTTAACTAATAACTGCGCACCTACATGAGGGGAGATCATATAAACACCACGATCAGTAAACATTCTTTTTATCGTTGCTGTCACCATTCCACCATCCCACGGTCCCCAATTAAAGCTTAGTACTTGCACACCTTGGTGAAGTGCCTTAAAACGAAACGCTGTTTTGTTTAAAATATCATTGGCAATGGCATAATCAGATTGACCAGGATTACCAAAAAAACCAGCCAATGATGAAAATAAAACGAAATGTTCAAGTTTATCATTTTGGCAACAACTTAACATTGATAATAAACCATCCATTTTGGGCCTGTAAACGCACTCAAAGTCCGCTAACGTCTTTTTCTCGATAAATTTATCGGCTAAAATGCCCGCACCATGTATAAGACCAGTAATATTGCCCCAATGATTAGTTATACTCGTGACGCGTGCTTTAACCTTCTCACGATCCGTTATATCTACACTCACATATTCAACAAGGCTACCCGCTTTGGTTATTGCATTCATTGTTTGTGCAATTTCACGGTTTCTTATCACCGATAAAATACAGTGATTGATTGCCAAAGGTGTGACTTTATTGGCAGATGTACTAAAAAAATCCATCGCCGCTTTTTTCAGTGCAAACTCATCATCAATGCCATTGGCCCATGCAGGCTCAGTGTTTTTATATTCAGAGCGACCTAACAGAATAAATTTTGATTTATACGTTTGTGCTAAACGAATAACACAATATGCCGTGACACCTCTTGCACCGCCACTGACTAAAAATAGGCTATTTTTGTTGATTGAATTAGAAGATTTAAGCGCGTAGCTATCTGTTTTCTGTGTCGATATTGTTAAGCGTTTATTTTTGTAAAATCCAACTTCAACGGGTAACTTTTGAACATCGTTAATTTCATCAAATAAGAGATTGGCAACTTTAGCCGCCCCAAATGTTTTTGATACATCAAGCACACGACAAAAAACAGACGGCCATTCGCGTGACAGCGTCTTAACTAGACCAGATAAACCTGCTTGAACAAGATCAGTATTTTTTTCATTATTCTCAACACCAAAAGCACCGCCCTGCCGAGTCAATACAACAAATGAGGATCTTATCCCCCTTGTATTTTTTGCAAGAGCTGTGAGTTTTGCCAATAAAAAAGCAAGCTGTACACCTTTTTTGCTCGCAGAAGGATATTCAATACCTGACACTGAGGTTTTCGGGTGCAAATAAACAACTGACGTCCAGTGACTTTTTTTTGCAATCATAACTTTAAGTTCATCTTCATCTAATGAAGATATTCTTATTACCTTCACTTTATTTGAAAATCCCATACTTGTGATTTTTTTTACCCATGATGGTTTTATCACTGTGACATACCAACCTTGCTTTATTAATTTTTGTGCAAGATCAGTCGCACTGTTAGCACCATCATCAACTAGCAATAAATTTTCTCCATTAATAGACGTTTGTTGTTTAGTCACAGGAGCGAGATACTTTACAAAAACTGTTGCACTTGTTAATGGAGAAAAATCTTTATTTATGCCAACGTTAGGATCCAGATCAACAGTGCCTAATGCTGGATTTTTTATAATTCCGAAGCTTGCGTCCCGTCTTCCTTGCACGTCCCGTCTTCCTTGAATATAATTAACTATTTCGCCTAATGTGCGAAGCTCAGCAAGATCAATTGGATCAAGTTCAGGTAAATCTGTTATTTCATCTTGAATGGCGCCTAAGATCTCAACGCGCTTTATGGAATCAATGCCGAGATCGGCTTCCATATCCATAGTCAGTTCAAGCATTTGCACTGGGTAACCGGTTTTGTCAGACACAACGGACATCATTACGCCTTGGATCTTAGCAAAATCATTTCCTGATGATGCATTTAGCAAAGAACTGTCAACAATAGGGGCTACATTAGGAGCAACGTCAGCCGTGAGATTTACAGGCGTAAGCGCAGAGGTTTTAGCTTGCATATGATCAAGTATTTCGCCTAATGTGCGAAGCTCAGCAAGATCAATTGGATCAAGTGCAGGCAAATCTGTTATTTCATCTTGAATGGCGCCTAAGATCTCAACGCGCTTTATGGAATCAATGCCGAGATCGGCTTCCATATCCATAGTCAGTTCAAGCATTTGCACTGGGTAACCTGTTTTGTCAGACACAACGGACATCATAACATCATGGATCATCGCTAGGTTCATTGCGGGAGATTCACCTGTACGGGTATTCGCAACAACAAGAGGCTTAATAGCATTAACCAATACTGGCGCAGTTGTTACTTGCATAGTGTCTACTGATGCAGTTTCCGCTTGTGGAGATATAGGTGCTAAGGTCATGTCCTCACTCAGCAATGACAATATTTTCTGCATGCTCTGGTTTTGATTATTTAAATAGGTTTCGTGTACACGTATTGTTTCTGATTGGAAATCATGATACATAGCAAGTGTTTTATCTAAGCTTTCAGATAATATTTGAGGATTTGCTTGAGCGCCTAAAACAGCTTGTAATGTGTCGGCATAAGCTATTGGCTCTTGCATGAATTCTTTGTGAACTGCTAGCAATGCTGACTGATGATCAACAATTTGCGCAACACACCGCTCAATTGAATGAGATAACGATGTATTGTTAGCCTCTTCTCGCATAACACCTTGCTGTGTATTAGGGTTAACGTAGCCAATTTTTTCAACTGTTTTTTTAACAATGACTTCTTTGACAACCTCTTTTTCAACAATTTTAATTTCTGGTGAAATAGTAAACCCATCATTTAGTGCGTCTGTAAATGCTTGCTTTGTCTTTTTACTAACAACTGAAGCGCCACTCAATTTCATTGATAAAGGAGACTTTTTGTCGCAGACAAGTGGGCGTTGTTGTGCTGAATATGGATCAATATTATCAAGCTCAAGTCCTAGTACAGCCATTTCAACCGCCGCTAAACGAAGCTGTAAATCGGCCGATTTTTTAGGGTTTGCATTGACCGCAATGGTCACAACATCATTTTTATCTTTTAGAATATTATCAACAAAGCGTGTTAATGTGTTCTTGGGGCCAAACTCAATAAATATACGCCCACCTGCTGCATATAAATTATTAATTTCCTGGTTAAAATGCACAGATTCTAACATATGATTTTTCAAACTCGCTTTGATTTTATAAGCTTCTAACGCGTGCACTTTGGCAGTGCCGTTAGCAAAAACTGGCAGTGTTGGCGAATGAAAGTGAACACTATCAATCATATCAGAAAATGCTTTTTGTGCATGAGCGACTAACGGCGTATGGAACGCTGCTGACACGGGCAACATAACAACTTTATAACCTTTCGCGCATAATTCATCAAATGCGACATTCATTTTAGCCATAGGGCCAGCAATAACCACTTGATCATTGGCGTTGTAGTTTGCTATCGAAACATCCTTGATATGCTTGATATCAACCGCTATTTTATCTGGAGAGCCGACAACAGCTGCCATCGTACCTGCATCAAAATGACGATTATTGGGTGCCATCATTGCTTGACCACGACCACGCGCAAGTAACATATAATTGTCAAAAGTGATAACCTCTGCTGCCCAAAGCGCGGTTAACTCACCAAAACTATGCCCCGCTGAAAAATCTGCAGTAAATCCAGCTTGTTTAAATGTATTAAAAAGCCCCGCACTAAATACAGCAATGGCAGGTTGTGCATATTGTGTTAAACGTAAAGTTTCATCTTGGTGCTGACGTTTTTTTGCTTCAAATACAGGGATCGGGAAAACAGTTTTTGAAAGTTGCAATAAACCTGCATCACTAAATTGTTTATCCATTTTAGCACTGGCTGATAACATTGATGGGAAGTTACAGGTTAAATCACGCCCCATATTGACATATTGAGCACCTTGCCCTGAAAAGAGTGCAACCACCTTACCACGGGTATCGAGTCCAGACTCTCGGTAAAAGATACCCGTTGGTATACTCCATGAAGCCGCTGGATTTTTGTTTAATTGATCTAAAATTTGCTTGATATATATAACTGCTTGAGTTGCATTTTTAGCCACAAAACCACAGCGTGACAATGATACTTTGGGCGTTTTTAATGGATTTTCTAATACAAGTGCATTAAAGACATATTGTTGTTCATCAGGTGCACAATTTAATTTATTTTCCCAATCAGATAATGTTGACATCAAGCTCGTTTTATCTTTTTCGCTAATCAGTATCGTTTGTGCAACTTCATTTAATCGGTATTGCCCTGTTTGCGTTACTTGATATTCCTCTAGTACAAAATGGAAATTTGTTCCTCCAAAACCAAAAGAACTGATACCCGCACGGCGTTTTACGCCATCCGCACGCGGCAGCCAAGGGCGTGTTTCGTTGTTCACATACAAAGGCGAGTTTTCTATATCTAACGCTAGATTAGGTTTGTCAATATTTATAGTTGCAGGCAATACCTTATGATATAACGCTAATGACGCTTTTATCATGCCCGCCGCACCAGCAGCAGCTTTCGTATGACCAACCTGAGATTTAATCGAGCCTAATGCAATATGCTGTTTTTGAGCATTGTTCTCACTAAACAACATATTAAGTGCAGAAAACTCAGCAGCATCACCTGCCTTCGTGCCTGTGCCATGCCCTTCAATCAAATCACATGTTAACGGATCAAATCCCGCATCTTGATAAGCGCGTTTTAATGCTTTTAATTGTCCGCGTGGATGAGGCGCATAAATTGATTTAAAGCGCCCATCAGAAGAGCTACCAATACCTTTGATCACACTGTAGATCCGATCGCCATCACGCTGCGCATCTTCAAGACGTTTAAGTACCATCATGCCAACGCCTTCACCTATCATCATGCCCTGAGAGTCTTCATCAAATGGACGAATATCATCGCCATCAGTAAATGCGGGAGTTTTTGAAAATGACATGTACAAAAAGGGGGAATTATCACAGCAAACCCCCCCCGTGATCATGGTTTCAGAACGATACTCAAGTAGCTCAGATACAGCCATTTTTATGGCTGCCAGCGATCCAGCGCAAGCGGCATCCACCACACAGTTTGTGCCACCTAAATCAAAACGATTAGCAATGCGCCCCGCAATAACGTTCCCTAACATCCCAGGGAATGAATTTTCTTCCCATGGGATATAAGCTTTTTTGAATTTTTCAATAATGATTGTGCGATCATTTTCATTAACGCCTGATGCTTTTAATACTTTATCTAACACAGGGCCTTGTAAACGACATGCTAAAGGGGTCATTTGTTGTTGCTTGCCACCAACACCTAATATAATACCCATTTTATCACGATCATAAGTACTTTCATCAGCAAGTCCTGCATCTGCGAGTACATCACGGGCGACAACTAATGACATTAACTGCGCGACATCGGTTAATTCAAGAATGTTAGGTGGCAAACCAAATGCCATTGGATCAAAATCCATCTCAGGTAAAAATCCACCACGTTTGCAATAGGTTTTATCTTCATCACGCTTATCATTAGAATAATAGTCATCAATTGCCCAGCGATTTTCAGGCACATCCTTAATACCATTAACTGATTGAACAATATTATCCCAAAATTGTTCAAGGTTTTTCGTTTCAGCAAAAACAGATGCCATACCAATGATTGCGATTGGGCAAATTTGTAACCGTGAATTGAGCTGCATTTTGCTTTCGATTTCGGCTACAGACGATGCTTTTTTTGTTACCATTTTATTGCTCCATTTCCTTAGGCAAATGACATTTCAAGTTTGTTTTTGTAATAATTTATGGTCATTGATATCCATGTGAATGAAAAAAAATCATCATGCACGAACTCGTTTATCAGAATTAATGCGAAACGAAGGGTAAGGAAAATTCCACCAATTTGCATTGTCATAACATCTCTATAGAGAATAACTACTGGGCGTAGATCTTTTGAGTTTTAAAAAATACTTGATAGATCCAATACCTTCGCTAAAATAAAAAAAGAACCATGTTGGCTACATTTTACATTTATAACTTATTGATTTATATCTTATACAAAATATTGTTTTTTTTAGTTAAATCAAGATAGGCGAAGGTATTTAGATCCGGATCTTAAAAAAATAATATTAAAAAAGAAGAACATTTTTTGCTACCTATATAAGCGACCAAACACAATAAGGAACCCTGAAAGGTCTTCTAAGAACGTAGCTTACTTGAATACACCTGAAATTTCATTTTTTTCTGACGCAAACAATCAATTTTCAGACATCATTTCACATTTAGCGTCAGATGCTTATAAAAACCAAGCGCATGCGTACATCGATTAATATATTCAAAATGAAGTCCTTGAATTGTTAAGGTAATTATTTCAAGGGATCTATCGCAGCTTCAATCAGAAGTGTCAACACAAAGTTCTATCATTAACTCACAAGATATCGCATTCCAATCTAAAAAACATCTCGCAAATTAACAACTCGATAAGGAGATCTCACGGTAAGAAAAGTTAGGTACACAAGTGCCAATGAAAATAATATTTTTCATATCGATAGAAAACTCAATTTAATACATAAAAATTTTTCAGATTGCATTGATCAAACAAGTGATGATGGGAGTGTGCAAAAACTCTTTTTTAACTCTGTTAAATCCATCATCACATGGATTAATGCAACTATTACTAAGTGGCAACTCTACAATTAGCTCAAGATGTAGCAGTGGGCTTTGTTCGTTATGATTTACAAAAACGTTATTTAGACCAAAAATAAAATCAAGTTATCTGATTTTTATAGTTACTGAGATTCAATTCTGAAATGCATAACTTAAATTAGTTGGAAAAGTAGCCAGTTGAATATATATACCCATCACGCCTTAAGATCCTCGTTTCAGGACACCTGATTGATTCATGTTCAAGGCGCAATGCTTCCTTCGCCAGGGTTAAACAAAATACTTTAATCCTTTATTGTTATTCACTTTTTGAGTATTGCAACGCAAAAGGTGATTTAGTCAGTTGTCACCAAAGGGCGAGTTTTAAAGCCTTATACCCATGTGACGCAAAAGAATTCCGGCAAAGCATTGATGATTTTTTGATACCACATTACCCCAAATTGGTCATGCTTTAACAGGTAGAATTAATAACTGATGTTACGCAGTAAGCTAAAATTTTAGATTA
>JAGLDN010000263.1 GCA_023145575.1 Psychromonas sp. | reverse complement strand
AATAAAAACAAACAAATATTTGAGCTGTATCTTGATTACTTTTAACTTCATTGAGCTCTACAACGGCGACAGGTCTATCGAATCTTTTAGCTTACTGCGTAACATCAGTTAGATTACGATCTAATGGCAAGTGCATTTAAAGCGACTGGATTTACAACTAAAAAAGATATTGTAGAGCAGGGACTCAAGTTGCTAGTAATGCGCAATAACCAGCAAGGAATACGAAGCCTTAGAGGAAAAGTTAAATGGGAAGGTGACCTCGATGAAATGCGGAGCCATAAATGGCTTGGTAGATGCAAGTATCTGTATTTATAGCCTTAATTGTATAAACTCTCTTCATAGCGATGCATTGGATCTAGCGCTAGCAAATGGTACTGCTGCTATAGGTGACATCATATTTTTAGAAATTCTTCAGGGCTTTAAAAGTGACAAGGATTATAAAAATACAAAAGCACAACTATCTAAACTAAACCATTATGAAATGTTTGGTCAGCATAGAGTTAATCTTTGTGCGAGTAATTACAGGTATCTAAGAATGAAGGGAGTCACTATAAGTAGCACGGCAGGCGTAATTATTTCAATTTTTTGTATTGAAAATAAATTTCCGCTCTTTTTTAAAGACAAAGACTTTACTCAGCACATAAAATATCTTGGCTTGCTGAGAGCTTCCTTGAAAACATAACAATCAAAATGCAAAACTCAGCAAGTTGTGAGGTGAACAGATTTTAGACTGAATGTTGAAGGTCTAACTAGTTCAATCGAAACTTCTTAACAAATGGTAAAATGCTTGCATTTTGCCATGGTCGACAAATGAATAACGTCTTTTTGTTAATCTTTGAGAGACAACGAAGATGTTTCCCCTACGGGTCATAAGCTCGAAAACTAATAAAATTTTAATGAGTCTTTTTCATTAAACTCCTCTCACTTAATTAACGAAGTTAATTGATGAGAGGACGGCGTAGCAGTATTCTATTAAGAGCCAACCACAAAAGTTTAAATACAAGTTCATTTAAACTACCTGCAAACGATTTCGAAGCTAATAGTTGAGAGGTCATCATACTGCGTCTTGCCTTAGTATCAGAACTGATGACTGAATAAAGCATCTTGAATGGTCACAAATATACTAATGTTACTTATTTTAAAAATAAAAAAAGTCGCTTCAGTGACTTCCGTGCACAAGTATCTACGGATCTAGCAGGCTTTATTTCAGGCGATTTAGGAACAAAAGGTCAACGTTTACAACGAAATAGAAAAGTGACCCATGTTTCAGTATTCGTCATTACCGATTTATTACGATATTTACTCAACCATTCAAGCTGCCTATCGTTATTTTTTCCCAAATTAGTTGCTACATCTTCAGCTTGCTTAGTACCTAGTACCGCAGCGAAAAGTTCAGCCAACATTAATTGCGTCCTATGTTCCTTGGGAAGAAGCTCATTAAAAAAAGTATCATCACGAATACATATAATAAACCCTCCTTTGCGCTGTGATAAATATGATCTCAAAATATCACGACTAAAACTAACGGGGAATTGTGGATCTCCTCGGTTATCGACAAACCTTAACGTCTCATTTGGATTCATTAATTTGCAGCTCAACCGCATTAAATGGTATACTACCATCCCAATAGTTTGTTCGTCCTCTTGTCCTTCCTCACCTTTGTTACCAAAAAAAGCAATTATTCTTTGCACACTCTCTGGATCATTTTCAAACATAAGATCACCATGTCGCATTGCGCCTTCTATAATTTTTACAGCATCGTTTAAACTCTCAATCAACAACGTTTTTTCTGTCTCATTAAAGCCTTCTAAGTCGTAGTCACTCACGTCAAAAATACATGTAATCACAATGCAAAGCCCTCATAATCAACAGATGTAACAGTAGTCGAGTTTGAAAAAAATATATCTGGTAGTTTAATTATTATAATATCTCGATAAATTAAAAATATTTCGTGTCAGAGAGTAATTAATTAAATATTTATCTTCGGCTTTCCAGCCTTCTAATTACTTATCCTAGTAATTAGTCAAAGCCACATTTATTGCTTTTAAAAAGATATTTATATAATCAAGTTACTCCAAATTACAAATTAAACAAGGGAAAAAGTACCAAATTGTGAGGTATAAAATTGAAGTGTAATTATTCTACATCGAGATTTTATAACAACGCTAATTTGTGCAAATTACCTTGGCCTTCGGGCCTTTAGCTCAAACACCAATAAAATTTAAATGAGGCCTTTTCATTTATTGTCCTTTCAATTATTGTCGTTAATCGTTGATAGAGCAGCTGTTATGCCTTGATCTCATGTCCG
>JAGLDN010000262.1 GCA_023145575.1 Psychromonas sp. | reverse complement strand
GTGAATCTATTAAACCATGTCATCTCTATGATGCCAAGTGTGAATAGACTTAAGTAGATCACTGTCACCATATACCATATTTCTCGAAATGATAGATAAAATTGTATCAGGGTTCGTTGATATTGGAGTTGCACCATCAAAAAAGAGGGCATTATTGCTCAATATTTGCATCCATTCGCTATGGTTGCATCCTCCACCCATCCTAGAGTAAGCAAACTATGCTAAGTCTATTTTTCTATTACTCTCTTCCAATCAATGCATTATTTCAGCCGTATAATGCCATAATTTATGAAGGTTTTCCAATAGATTATATTTTCGTGTTTCGTTATGAAAATCGATTATATTTAGAATGTCATTAAATTCTATGAACCTTATGGGATTAGTCACTATATTATGAATAACGCCGCCAAAATGAGATGTAATTTATTATGTCAAAGGCATTGATTGGTGGATTAAACTTATTTAGTAAAAATATGATTTCTTTATTGCGAATTTGTTAACATTATAAATCAAAGGCGAAGCTCCTTTTCAAGTTAAGTTACAAGTCAGCGAGTGATTTTATTCATGCTACTGCAAAATGACAAGTCAGATCGGTAAATTGCACAAAGATACGACGCATAAAATTGAAGCCTAATTGCACTTTGTCGAAATTTTTTAGCTTTGTTGATTGGAGCAAGTTCCCTACCCTGCGGGGGGTTAACTCGAAAGCTAACCCCATGTTAAACGAATAGAAAAGGGAGCAATTATTAATTCATGTTGCACCTTGACCTGACATCCGAGCGACAGTCTAGCAAATCATCTTGAGGTATCATCATAGGTATATAACGATGTAAGTGGGGGCATGCCGCCAAGCCTGTTGTGACGAGCCCTCGTCTTTTTGTAACTCGATGACAGTATTGCGCGATAGCATTAAAATAAAAAACTTTAATTTTCAAATAGCTCTTTTATATTGATATTGTATACTTTTGTTACCTTAGGCATTTGCAAGTTCACGACGCATTTCATCAATAACTACTTTATAATCAGCATTATTGAAAATAGCTGATCCTGCCACAAACATATCAGCCCCCGCTTGCGCTATTTTTTTTATGTTATCAACTTTCACACCACCATCAACCTGCAAGCGAATATCACGACCACTCGCCTTGATTAAGTCTTTCATTTGTCGCAATTTTTCAAACGTATGAGGGATAAATGATTGCCCACCAAACCCCGGGTTGACTGACATTAATAATATAACATCTAGCTTGTCCATAACATGTACCAATGTTTCAATCGATGTTGCAGGATTTAATACCAGTCCAGCTTTGCAATTAAATGATTTGATTAATGCTAAAGAACGGTCAACATGCATCGATGCTTCAGGGTGGAAGGTAATAATGGATGCACCAGCTTTTGCAAACTGAGAAATCATACTATCAACAGGTTTTACCATTAAATGCACATCGATCGGCGCTGTAATACCGTGATCTCTTAATGCTTTACAAACCATAGGGCCAATCGTTAAATTAGGTACATAATGATTATCCATTACATCAAAATGGACAACATCAGCGCCATCGCTTAACACTTTTTCAACATCTGCACCTAAACGAGCAAAGTTAGCCGATAAAATAGATGGGGCAATTAAATAGTTAGTCATTGGTTAGTCCTAGTAAGAATTAATTATGTTTATACCCATGTGACGTAAAAATTCAACGTAAGATAGGCCGATTGTGCTAAGATACTTGGCATAAAATGGCCCTCTTGATGATTAGCTATGTCAATCCCGAAAGGTAGAATTAAAATAAAGGCTTTAATTCTTAACGAGTTGTTGTATGTCGAAATTTTATCACTTTGTTAATTGGTACAAGTAGCCAGGCCCGTTGGTGAGCCAACTCGCCTTTTGTTAACCCGAGAGCAACCTTGCACTCACCAACAAAAAGGGGGTAGCAATAAAAGAATTAGCATTTTTTGGTTAATTCTACCGAAAAATGCTTAGCGTAGTTAATCGTTGATAGGCTCGATGTTGCGTCTTATTCTGATTATCGAGTTCGTGTCTTATGTCACATTTTTGCGTCACATGAGTATATAAATAGTATGCGTTAATATCCGTTGAAGATCTGCTTTATAAATACTTCCGTATGTTATTAAACTTTTATTTTTCTGTATCGTATTTTGAAATCACAGAAGGGAGAACATTGCTTTTGTTTTTTATCAGTCGTTTTGGCTTAACATCTTGGTGTTTTTTCTTAATATCTGTTGGCGCTTTAGCATCTTCTGATAATGGTTTACCAGGTGCGATGAAACTAAATGTTATGTTTTGTTTCGTCACTTTACTTTTAAGATCTTCATATATGGCTAAATCTTTATGAATTACATCAGACCAATTTAGAACAAGTTCATCCTTATGGATAATCGACTCAGTTTTCAAATTTTCTTGATCTTTGCGTACATGCAAAGGCTTGTTTATATTACCTGCAGGGTTTTTCTCAACAATACTTTGAGAATTTTTAATATTAATGTCCCCCTTATTCTCGGTTTTATTAATCTTGTTATGTTGTGAATAAAAATAGACAACAACACTGCTAAATACAATTAAAAGAAGCGTAACAAACAATATAAGGCTTGATTGGTTTTTATTCTTTTTTCGTTTTTTGGGGTTTAGTCTTTTATTTACGGTGAGACCTTCCTCGTCATTTTTTAAACTATAGAACATGTGTACAAGTTTAATAATTTCTAAAGGGTTTCCATTACAAGCAATTAAAAGTGAAGCATGCTCCGTTGATAACTTTATTTTTGTCAAATGTTCAAATTTTTGTGATTCATGACGAAATAATTGCTGTACTTCCACATTTGAAAGAGGTGGAACGCTAAATTCTTGATATGAAAAGTTGACAGCATAAAACACACCACTGAGTAATGTAGTCAACTTATGCGCATAACCTTCCTCACAACAAAAGAGAATATTAAACTCACCCTCAATGATCTCATTTTTATTTTTGATTATCTCTGCAAACTCCACAATCATTCTATCTGGGAGTAATTGTGCATTATCAAAAATAAGTAAATGCGAAACATCAACAATGTCGTTACGTTGAAGTTGCAATATAGATGTTAGCAAATGCTCTTCTGGATTAAATAAAGGTTTGCTAAACAACCGTGAGAGTATTTTGGATCGCGCCTCAGATTCGTTAAGTGTAGTATTAAGCGAGAGAATATTTTCAATCGTACTCTCTGGTAACAAGTTGGATAGGTTTTCAATGGCAATACTTTTTCCCGCGCCTTTTTTCCCTGAAACAACAATCAGGGAGCTACTGAGATAAATAAGGTGTTGTAAGCGCTCAGCTAATTGCAGTTGAGAAGCAAGATTGGCTAAATTACGCTCTGCCATATTAAAGTCCAATTACACTTTGCATAGCGGCTTCACTTGTATCTGAAAAAATGTCACCTGTTCCAATTGATGTTGGTAATATTAATCTTATTTTACCATCTAAGACCTTTTTATCTAGCTGCATGTGTTTCGCAAAATGGCTGTATTTCATTAGTTCTGGTGGCGCTGATGGGAGATTAAATTGGTCGATTAAGAGCATGATCTGTTCTACTTCCTCTCGCTCAATAAGGCCCTTAGTTAAAGCTATTTTAGCGGCTATCACTATGCCTACAGCAACGGCTTCACCATGGAGCCAGTTACCATATCCTTGTTCAGCTTCAATTGCATGACCAAATGTATGCCCAAGATTTAATAACGCTCGAATACCATGTTCCTTTTCATCTTGCGCGACAATTTCAGCTTTAATAGCACAACAACGTTTAATCATGTAGGTAATTTTATCTGCTTCAAGTGCTTTAATATCATCGACATTATCATTAAGCCAGTCAAAGAAATTTCTGTCATAAATAACACCGTATTTAATCACCTCAGCCATACCAGCCACGAACTCTCGCTTAGGTAATGTCTTAAGACAATTTATATCAATAATAACAGTTTGAGGTTGATAAAAAGCACCAATCATATTTTTACCCAAAGGATGATTGACAGCTGTTTTCCCACCAACTGACGAGTCAACCTGCGCTAAAACAGTGGTAGGTACTTGAATAAATGCAACGCCTCTTTGATAGCATGCAGCCACAAAACCTGCTATATCGCCAATAACACCACCGCCTAACGCGACAATTGTAGTATCTCTTGCGTATTTTTTTTTAAGTAGAGTATTTAGGATGGCTTCAAACGTTTTGAAAGTTTTATATTTTTCACCGTCAGGTAATATAATGTGTTCGACTTGAAAATTTTGTAAGGTTTTTTCACATTGCTGGAGGTAAAGTGGTGCCACAACATTATTTGTTATAATCATGACCTTCTTATTGACAATCGCGCTTTCAAAAAGCTTAGCTGAAGATAATAAATTTTCTCCAATCGAAATTGGGTAACTACGAGCGCCTAATTGAACAGCTAACTTGTCCATTAAAGTTCCATTTTTCTAAAAGTTTAATAATTTTATTATTTTATTTGCAACCACTTTTGCACTCTGTTCATCTGTATCAATAATATAATCGGCAATCTCATCATATAAAGGATTACGTATCTTTGATAATTCTACTAATTTCGATTTAGGATCGTCAGTTTGCAAAAAAGGGCGAAGTTTATCTTTTTTTGTGCGAGCTAGCTGCTTTTCTATGCTTGTTTTCAAATAAACAACAATCCCACGCGCCGAAAGACAATTACGGTTTTCATCTTGAATGACAACCCCACCGCCTGTTGCTAAAACAATGCCCTTATTTTGCGTTAATTTATTTATTACTTTACGTTCCCTGCTTCGGAAGCCTTCTTCGCCCTCAACATCAAAGATCCAAGCAATATCGGCACCTGTATTTTTTTCGATGGTAGCATCTGAATCATGAAAGTCAAGGTGTAGTATATGTGCAAGGTGCCGACCAATTGTACTTTTACCCGCTCCCATTGGTCCAACTAGGAAAATATTGCGTTGTTCTATCATGTCGTTACTCGCATATATGAGTGATGAAGTACCCTTTAAAAGAGAAGAAAAACATTATAACAATGTTCATAAAGCTATGCGAGAAGTTATATTACATATACATAATAAAAGATAGGCATGGCTCATTTTTGGCTCTTGTACGTTTCAAGTGGGCAAAATTATGGAATTTGCTTTAGATCTATCTAATCTGGCTGTTAATATACCCATGTGACGTAAAAATGCAACGCCAGCAAGGTAATTGTGCTAAGGTACTCAGCATAAAATTGAAGGCTAATAGTTCTAAATCGAAATTTTATAATTTTCTTGATTGGTGAAAGTCGCCTTGTCCCACGCGGTGCTAATTCGAAAACCAGCCTTGCGCTGCAACAATCGAAAGGGAGTAGCCATTACCTCAATTTCGCCTTATTATAATTGCCTAATTTGCGTCTGATGTTTCATTGTTACGTCACATGGTTATATATCAAAGCACAAAAAGCAGCAATTGATGCCTTACGCCTTGTGCAGGTCTCAACTGCGTAACATCAGTTAATAACATATCAAATTCATCTGCAGTTTGCGCTAAATAAATCTGTTGAAACGTTTCTCTGATCGTTATTGCTTTTACTGATTATAAATTTAGCTTAGGCAGGCTCAGCGCTTCTTTTTGGGTTTTATGTTTTTTAGTTAAGCTTGAATCATTCTTCAAAAAAATATAACGAGTTCCTTTGAGTAATAGATTTCCCGCCTCCTCTGTTTGGAGGACTATATTTACGCCTTCATTAATAATTGCGTAACATCAGTCATTACATTCAATGGATTTAACAAACCAAGGATGATCAATATAAAACTTGATGAAAAATAAATCCATCATAAAAAAGGTCCTATTGAATAACATCAGGTTAAATGGGTACCTGCCCACTCACTTTTCAAAAGAGCTATTATTTATAGTCTGTTTGCACTACTATTTTTGGTGTCACAAAAATTAACAACTCTGCTTTTCGACTTTGAGTAATTGTTGTTCTGAACAGAACACCAAGATATGGAATATCGCCTAGTAAAGGAACTTTTTGAACGCTATCTATAATTTGTTGCTGATAAATCCCTCCTAAAACAATCGTTTCACCGTTTTCAACCAAAACTTGCGTATTTATTTCTTGCGTATCAATGGAAACTGCTTGCCCAGTACCTGTTGGAATAACTTCCCCTCTCGTGTTTTGTGTAATAATTAAATCTAAAATTACCTTATTATCGGGTGTGATTTGCGGGGTTACTTGCAAACTTAATACGGCTTTTTTAAAAGCGACGGTAGTAGCACCTGAGGATGACGATTCAACATAAGGGATCTCAGTACCTTGTTCAATATATGCAGTTTGCTGGTTTGCGGTTGTAATACGTGGACTTGCGATAATTTCTGCTTTATTTTCTTTTTCTAATGCTGAAAGTTCTAGATCGAGCACTTGTCCGCTTGCAAGTTTTGCAATTTGAAATGCAATCGTACCCGCAGCTCCTGCGACGGGTAAGTTTACATTCAAACGATCATTAAAAGAGGAGGTTCCTGCCCTTAAACCTTCGATTCCTTCGAGTGTCCCTGAGGTATCAACATTTTTACCGTTTGCAGAACTCATCCCCCATTTCACTCCAAGCTCCTCTCCAACTGAATCGCTAACCGTTACCATGCGAGCCTCAATAACAACCTGTTTAAGTGGAATATCTAGCATTTCGATCATATCTTTAACGGCGTCAATTACAACTGCGGTGTCTTTTAATAATAAAATATTGGTTCTTTCATCAACACTAACCGCACCGCGAGAAGAAAGTAAACTGGTTTTGCCAGAAGAAAGTATGGCTGCAATATTGGTGGCTTTTGCATAATTAATTTGAATAAACTCAGAATATAACGGATTAAGTTGTGCAACATTTTTAGCTGATTCGAGTTGAGCGCGTTCTTTTTCGGCTAGCTCATCAGCAGGTGCAACCATTAATATATTGCCATCCATGCGTTTGCCAAGGCCTTTCGCTTTTAGGATGATATCGAGTGCTTTCTCCCAAGGTACATCATCTAAACGCAACGTTATATTACCCGTTACCGAGTCGGTAATGACAAGGTTAAATCCATTGAAATCAGCGATTAATTGCAGAACAGTACGAACAGGGATATCTTGAAAGTTTAATGAAATAGCCTTACCTTGCTCGATTTCAACTGGTTGATTTTTAGGTTTTGCTGTCACTTCAATCATAAAAAGTGTATCCAGTTGATCATAGCGATAATTATATTTATCTTTTAACGAAAAAATAAAACGCGTTGTACCTTTTTCCTTAAATGTCTCCACTGTATTTATAACTGTTCCAAAATCAACGACATCCATAACATATAACAAATTATCGGGAATAAATGTACTTTTAAATTCAGCAATCAATTGGTTATCTCTGCGTTTTAAATCAACTGCAACACTTGAGTTATCGAGGTAAACTAGCAACTTACCTTGGCCTTCTTTACCACGTTTAAAGTCAATAGATTTAACGCTATTCACATAGCCTTTTGGTGTTTTGCCTGGTGTTTTAATTTTAATTTCCGTTTGAGGTCGAAGGGCAGGAGAATCCGCCACTTGTTTTCCACCATGTTGAGCAATAGCGCTAATGAGCGCTTTTTCTGTTTTACTTGTTTGCTTAGATTTTGGAGATACATCGCCAAACCGAACTGAAATAGTCGTACCGTCTTTAGTTATTTTATACGGCACTAGCTGTTTAAGACCAATGGCAATTCTTAAGCCTTCAATAGTTCGTTTTGCTTCTATTGCCTTAATTCCATGTTTACCGATTAATACTGAATTTTGTTTTAGACGAGAGTTTGCTCTATCAATATCAATCAGCAATTCATTAGGTCGGTAGGTTAGTTTATCCTTATAAGATCCTATTTTTTCATTAAATTTAAATTGAATTTCAAATTTACCATTACTTAGCTCATTAACATTAAGCTTAATTAACTGTGCCTCTGCAAATACAATTGATGAAAATAATAAGCTCAAAACAATAGAGAAAAAATCACTCACGCGCTTTAAATTTAAATACTGCATTATAACGGTACCTCTCTCAATTTATGTTTTTATTTTAAATGCAAAGTGATTTGTGCCATTCTTTCATGCCAACAACCATCTTTATTTGCCGCAAACTCCATTAACTTAACTTTATCTTTTTCTATAGTTAAAACTTTTCCATAATTTAATCCGATATAATCAGTAAGGTTCAATTGGTGTATTTTTCCATCAGGAGATTGTATTAATGCTGTTAATGCATCTTCGCTTTGTAAGGTACCTTTCATTTGAAGATTGTTTAATGAATACATTTCAAGCGCTCCCTTTTTTCTTTCAAAATCAGGTTGGGGACAACTAACCGGTGTATTTTTTATCGGAGAGATAACTTCTGCTCGCGGAATAGAAAATGGATTTCGACCAGCACCTTGTGTGAATTTAATTGATTCAACATTTACAAGTTTTGGAATTTTGTCATGAATCGGGTACGTTTTTTTCATTTCAGCGTCAATGAATTCATTTAAGTCTGAGGTGTCATGATCTATACATCCAAAGAGCCCCAATATCATAAAAAAAGAAAGAATATTCCTCATTTTCCATCTCCTTTGAAACGATATGTCTTGGCAATTACATTTAAGACGAGCTCACTACTTATATCTTTTGTGAGCCGCATATCATCTAAAATGACAATACGAGGAAGTGCTGCAATATCATCCGCAAAGGCTCCTAATTTAGCATAAGAGCCTACAACTTTCAGGCTAATAGGCACTTCAATCGTCATTCCAGCATCTTTAGGGATCCCCCAATTAATCGCTTTAAATTGCAACCCATGATGTTCACCAACAAAGCTGATATCATCAAGTAGTTTAGCAACCTCTTTTTTACTTGGTAATTTTTCTAATAACCCTTCATAAATTAGGTTTATCTCAACCAATTGGGCTTGATAAATCTCAAGGTTAGAAGATAACGCCGCTTTTGTTGTGAAGTTCCTTTTTAGCGTTATCTCTTTCTTTTCCATAACACTTAAACTCTCTAGTTGTGAAAGGGTAATGTAATAAAAGAAACCGCCCATTAATAAAACGCAAACAATCACTATAGTAGCCACTCGATACATGGCAGGCCAACTACCAATATTTTCAAATTCTAGATCATTTATATTCATTATTTATCTCTTTTTTTTCGTTACTAACAACGAAGTTCAACGAAAATTTATACAATTTCATTGGCTTTGTAGGTCCTGCAATAACTGAGCTAATATTCGCATCACTTAACCAGCCCGCCCCGTCAATATTTCTTACCATTCCTGCCAACCTTTTATTCGATTCACTTAAACCCTTAACGATTATCTTATCTCCTGAATAGATCAGATCATTTATGTACACACCTTTTGGCGTGATCTGGACCAGTGTATTAAATAGACGTGTGACTGAATTACGTTTTTTTTCTAACGTCTTAATTGCTTGAATTCTGTGTTCAAGTGATAATTTTTGTTTTTTTATTTCTTGAATTTCAACGAGTCTTCGATCTAGAATAAGAGTTTGTGTTTCTAAAAATTGATTACGCTGATTTTGTGCTGTAATTTTCATTTCAATGAATAATTTTCCTAAAAAGGAAATGGCTATAACAGACATTAAAGAAAGTGCCAATATAAGGAGAAACGTATTTTTCTTTTTCGTTTTATGCTCAATTCGCCACGGAAGTAAATTTATATTAGACATTAATTAACTCTCCTAAGTGCTAAACCAAGAGCCAGGATATATCTAACGCCTTGACTAGCTAACAATTTTTCATCTGAATTGTTAGTATATTCAAACCCCCTAAATGGATCCGCTACGTCAACTTTAATTTTTAATTCTGTTTCGATTTTGTTAGAAAAACCATTAAGCAATTGGCCGCCACCGGTTAAAATAATCTTTTCTAATTTAATATTTTCAGGCGAGTTTGTGAACATTCGCAAATCAAGCCGGAGGTTATCGATAACTTTGTTGATGAAAAGGGGAATAACGTCATCTTCACAGCCTGCTGGCAACTTATTTGTTTTCTTGGCTTTTTCAGCATCGCTAAAACTTAAACCATAATGCTCTACAATTAATTCAGTACAGGCATCTCCCCCATAATTTTTTTTTCTAGTGAAAATTATATTCCCCTGATAAAGTATACTAAGCATGGTTTGCGATGCACCAATATCAATAATAACAATTCCTTTCTGATGATCTTCTGGATCAAAAAGAAGTTGACATGCTCTTGCTTGTGCGTGACTTGCTACATCAACAATCTTTGCCTTCAATCCTGCATCTTCAACGCAATCAACCTGTGAAATCACATTTTCTTTTCTGGCTACACTCATCAAAACGTCGTTAAAATTAGAATCATCAAAATTAGGTCCTATTACTTCAAAATCTAAAAATATTTCATCAGTAGGAAAAGGAATGCTCATCTCGGCTTCAATTTCAACTTGAGATTCAAGTTCTAATTCATTTAAATCTGCATTAATTTTTATTGTTTTGGTCATAACATCAACACCCGTTACAGCAATGGCAACATTGTTATAAAAATCAGGAAAATTTTTACGGAGTTGCTCGATAATAGAAGTCAATTTAGGAATATCTTCAAAGTGACCATCAACAATAAGCCCTTTTTTAATTGATATTTCTGCAATAGCATCAATCACATAAGTTCCATTAGTTTTTGATAATGCAATTGCTTTAATGCAATTAGAACCAAAATCTATGCCAATCAATGCGTTAGAGTTTTTTTTCTTTAAAAATGAAAACATAGCACCTACCATAACAAGCCAATAAAAATCAAATATTTAAATATTCATATATTTAAGCATAAGACGGATTTCAATAACTTCAAGCTACTGAGTTAAAAATTACTTTTTTACATACCAATATACAGCTATAATTAGCGATTATTGAGAATTTGAAATTTCAATTTATGTAACTGATGTTACGCAGTAAGCTAAAATTCCATACGGAAAACTGTTAAATTATCGCTATGAATAAAAACAAACAAATATTTGA
>JAGLDN010000261.1 GCA_023145575.1 Psychromonas sp. | reverse complement strand
CGGAGCATTTTTTTCACGGTTAGCAGGCCGTCTTGTGTGATTAATGTTTGCCATGTGTTATCACCAATTCTATTAGCGAATGCGTCAAGCACTCGTCGAGTTTTCTTTAATGCGTTTTTCTCACATTGAGAAACAAAGGTGACCATCATACATTTTTACCTATTTTATCATCCCATGATTGCAAGGAAACTTTTTTAACTTCTTCAAACATGAAATCAAGGGCTTTATGATCGGTAAAGGCTTGCAAAATTTGTTGTCTAAATTCTTGCTCTGTGGCATTTTCTTTTGCGCATACAAATGCCCAAGGTAGTACGATGGCATCTTTGATTAAATCGGCAATATCAAACACTAATGCGCCGCGTCTTGTTTTCCCATGCATGACGGCAAAACCATGTGGAATGCCTAGAACCCATAAGGTACAAGCGGCTAAACCGTAAGCTAAGTAGTTACCGTGGTTTAAAAAGTCATTGGCGAGATCAGTTGATTGATGTTGCCTTTTGAAGTTTTCTGTTTGCGTTGTATTTGCTGCAAATTTGTAAAGTGACTTGGTCAGTTGTGCTTCGATGAGTAATAGGTCAGAGGGTTTATTTGCGGTTTCCATGCGTTGATGAAAACGCTCAAGTGCAGTTTCTAATCCTGCATCACTCATGGTAAAACCTTCGCTTTTTAATTCGCGATCTTTACCCCACACTTTATGCAAAAACTCAATTCTAGCTTGCTGAAATTGTTTGGCGGCTGATAAGCGTTTTTCATCATCAAACCAAAACTGCATCCAACCTTGTAAATATTCTGTCGGACGATATTCACTTTGTGGTGTCATCCATTCTATTTCACAGCCCATGTATAAAGGAGAACCGCCTCCGCCTGTGAAACCGACCAGCACAGCAGCCTGAGAAAGCATCCTCATTGCTGCTTGGGTAATTGATGTACCCGTTCCTAGCAGTAAAACGGTGGTATTCGCAATGGGAATGTTGAAGTATTGGTTGTCTCTTTTCGCTTCAACTAAATATAAAACACGCCCATCTTTTTGCATGACTCTGCAATGTTCTAAATAATATAAGTTAGCGCGCTTGGAGTGTAATATTGCTTTTAAATCAAACGATGAGAATTCATTCATTTTAATTCCATTTATTTTATTGAATGTTATACAGTCTATTTGCTTA
This sequence comes from Psychromonas sp., assembly GCA_023145575.1. Classification (GTDB taxonomy): domain Bacteria; phylum Pseudomonadota; class Gammaproteobacteria; order Enterobacterales; family Psychromonadaceae; genus Psychromonas. The sequence goes on along the minus strand of JAGLDN010000261.1, from coordinate 23,550 downwards.
ATATTCAATATTCGCTTATATTACTTTTCCAATTTGGCAATTTCTTCGCCGAATTCTTTTACGTCTTCGAAAGAGCGGTACACAGATGCAAAACGAATGTAGGCAATTTTATCAAGGGTTTTTAGTAGCTCCATGACTAATTCGCCTACCATTTTTGATGCGACTTCTCGTTCCCCTGTTGCACGTAATGTTGATTTAATTTGTTAATGCTCACTTCAATATCTTCGATACTGACTGGTCGCTTTTCTAACGCACGATTAATGCCGACTAGTGATTTTGTTCATTGAAGGGTTCGCGAGTGCCGTCTGATTTGATTAAGTAAGGCATGAGTAATTCTGCGCTTTCAAAACTTGTAAAGCGTTCTCCGCAGTCGTTACAAAGGCGTCTTCGTCTAACTTGAGCACCGCCAGAAACTAAACGGGAATCTATTACTTTGGTATCTTTCGCGCTACAAAATGGGCAATGCATAAATTAATTTCCTTATCATGATAATGAAAACAAACTTATCACAAATCACAAATGAAAAGACAAAAAAACTACAGCGAGTGTAGTTTTTTTTGTGCCCAACCAAGGATCACTGATATATTTATTTAATAGCTCTTGATAACTTCGTTCTAGCCATAAATTTTCCTTTTCTTGTGGTTGTAGTTCAACGTTATTTATATTCATTATGCCCTGTCTGTTTATTGCTTGATTATTTTCATCAAGTAATGGTTTTCCTGAAGTATCTTTTCCGGTGAAATAACAACAGTCTTTATCTGCGTTATAAAACAAAAACAGGTTAAGACTCGCTTCGCTCTTTCTAAAGGGTGTTAAAACTTGTGGTAACGCTGTCAAATACCATATTTCGGTTAAATAACCTTGTAAAGTGTTTGCGCCAACATCTGTAAACTGCGCTAAAGTTTGTTCTGTGGCTTTATGCTCAAGTGGTGCTAAAAACTGTTTATTCGATGCCGGTAATTTTTGAATCCGCACAATAGCATTTAAGTTTTTCGCTAAATGCTCTGCATTAATTAATCGCGTTAAATCATGGAATGGTAATCCCTCTTGTATTGATTCTTCGTAACCGGGTCTAATAAAATATTTATCACCTTGCTTGTCGTTTTTCTTAAATGCTTTTAAGTTGTATTGCATTATTCCGATATTAGCGTGCTTTGTAGCGGTTGCTCTATGACGGCGCACTCGACCAGCAAGTTGAACTATCGATCTGTAAGATGACGGTTCAATAATCGCCGAATCAAAATCGTGATCCCTTCCAACTTCTTCTACTGGTGTTGCCACTAAAATGAAAATGATATGTTCGGCATTACTTTTATTTAAATGCTGTCGAATAAAAGGATCTGTAAATGCTTGTTGTTCTTCACCTTGTTTTTCTTTACGTTCTAAAACTCTATCAAGATGTTTTTCTTGTTCATGACGTAATAAAAATACTTGTTGACTATGATAAGCCATCACTTTTACCTACACATTATCAGGATAATTGGCGGTTAGTAGGTATTTTGTAAGTGCAACACAGGGGGAAATATTAGCAACACGCACCACACAAAATGAAACTTTAATGAGTTATTTTTTTGACATCTAGCAAAGTTTTAAAATAATTATCATAAATAAATTATTTTTTTAACGGTCGAAATGTTAATGTCTTCATATGGTGTTCTAATAAACTATCGCAAAGGAGCGGTTATGATTTCTTCCAAAACAAAACCAATTGATAGATTTACAACAAATAATGAAGGCGGGGCAAAACTTGTAAGCATTCCAGAGTGGCTTAAAAATACGAACTGGTCAGTACCGGATCCCTTTGAGGACGATAGCATTATCTCTGTTAATGAAAGCGATTTATCTTTGAATATCTTAGATCCTACAGCGGCGACAGGATTAATTAAACTTTCTGTAGATACCCTAACAGCAAATAAAATCATTAATGAACAGACAGTTCCAGGTAGATATTCACTTGTTTTTACAACTGCATCAAGAGGAAAGATAGTGATTGATTTTATGAAAAATCAGGATGAAAAGACCGCACAACTAACATTTTTTGATGTTATTGTTAACCTCACATTTAACATTACAAAAAAATGATAAGTAAAATATTTATCGTTCAAGTTGCTTAATTTTTACGTGCCTTTTTTTGATACGCGTTTTCCACTAAAATTACGCAGAGCATAGTAACTTGACTTATTCTATATCATTATAAAATTTCGACATAGAATGACTCATTAAGCATTAAAATCTATATTTTAATTTTATAACGGAAATTTAGCGAGTTAATTATATCATAGGCTCATTTTATACACTCCATCTGTGCTCAATTACACTCATGACTGTGTGTTTATTAGGCAAGCATGTACGGTGGCGCATTATCATATAAACAATCTGTTAAATTATTATTGCTATGATATTATTGTCAAGCTCACATTGACATGAATACACATTGAAACCTTTTACTAAAAAACGGAGTTATTATGGTTTATTCCCAAAATGAATTAATAAAACAATCTTCAAAAGATAAAATGCTTGATAGGCTAGCGACGACCAAAGATGATGCAAACCAATCAGGATCAGAGCTTGTCAAGCTCCCAGACTGCCTTAAAAATACTAATTGGGCGCCAACTATAAAAAGTTTTGCGGTAGATAGTACTATTAAATTTACACAATCTCGTTTTATTTTAAATTTTACATCTATTGCATCCTCTGATTTTACTGTACAGAGTGTTTATCTCGATTCTACAGACGCAGTTGGAGATATTAGTGAAAGTAACCTTTCTCATGGAATGTATGAAGTTGACTTTTCAACTGGGTATGCTAAAAATATAACGATTATATTTGCACTCAATGATGATCTTAAAAGTGGGATTGTAGACATAAGGTATTCTAATAAGATGAGCTTAATATTTCATATTAAAAAATTTATTTAATCTTAATATCAAATTTTTTGACAATTTCAAAATCTGCACTTGATACCCATTAATGTACAGATAATTTATAAAGCTTTAGTTTGGATGTCTGATTAAGGCACAACATTTGCCAATCAATGATTTAGTTGTGATTATGTCGCCTAACGAATTATAGATGATATTAATTATTGATTGCTTACTCCTTTTTCTATTGCTCACCCCAATGAAGGTTTCGATTACACAAATAATGAGGTAAAGCATGCGCCCATCTTTTGGCATTACTCGGCAATATTTAAGGTAATACATTTTGGCTCTTTTTGAGTGTAAAATGGCTTTTAAGTCTGTTGGGGAGAAATCTTTCATACTGTTCTATGTATATACCCATGTGACGTAAAAATGCTTTGTCAGTCTCAAGCTCGATGATCATAACAAGACACAATATTAGCCACTTTTCGGTTATTGTAACGTCTCCTTGGTTTTTGAGTTTGTGCCCCGCAGGGCAAGGCAACAAGCACCAAGGCGCATTGTTATAAAATCTCTATGTAGAATAACTATACCCATCAGACCTGAAGATGCAGGTTTCAGAGAATTTAAAAGCTTAGAGGCAAGGGATTGATTAAAGAGAATGGTTATTCCCTTGCTGAATGTGCACTTTGCGTCACATGAGTGATAGTTGTTAAACAATTATTAAATTGACATTAACTTAACACAATAACACTTAAAATAGACGCCAGTTACTTCAAGTGAAAAATTTAATGAGTTATTTTTCAAAAATATGAGAGCGCAAATGAAAACATGTACAAACATCGAGGACAAAAAAAAAGCTAACAAGCAAACGCGTTGTATTTCCGCTCTTTCAAACATTAGCTTTTGAAATGGATCTTCTCTGTAAATTAATAGCTCTTCGAGGATCTCAGTCCCTTTATGGGTAGAGCCTTTTGTCGGACGTGCCTTTTTATAATTTTCATTCATTATTATGGCAATTTAAGCGGATGAAACGAACAACAGCCAATTTTATTGAAAGGTATTTCAGGTCAATTTTCCTGATTATTTATATGTTGAAGTATTTTGGTTATTAATTATGCATTAAGATACAATGCGCGCCTTAACTCTGATCTCAGATCAAGACAAAGCATTCGCCTTTAGATGATTAACGAGGTTAAACATTAAAAAAGGTAATTTTATGCCCCCATACCTCGAGACAATCATCCTTACTGGCTTTTCATCTTGATGCAACATGGGTATAATGAAAGATTATCTTTTAAATAAAATACCCCCGTTAACATTGAAAATGCTTTATTCAGGCGCTCGCTAGAATATAAAGGCAAGGCGCAGTATGAAGTTAATGGCGAGTCCTTATTGAAGAGTGCAACGCTGTCCTCTCTTTAATTATCTACGTTAATTAATTGTCGGAGTTTAAAACAAAAAAACGCCTTTAACTTTATTGATTTTCGGGCGAGCACCCATTTGACAATTTGTGAGGCAAAGACCTTCGTTGTTAGGAAGTATCGATTGATACCAGTTAGACTTTTGACTTCCTGACTAGGATCTGTTCATCTCACCACTGGCTGAGTTTTGCATATTCATTGCTAACGGGTATACACTGCAAAAAACAACAAGGTTAATTTTACTATGGCAATGCCAGACATCACAAACAATGCGTACACACTCTCTCAAGGAAAATTAAATCGCGTTGGAATGAGTAGCATACAGATCCCTTTAATGATTCAGACAGATAATTTATCGCCTGATAAAATCAATGCAAGTATTGACGCTTTTGTTGATTTAAATGATGCCAAAGCAAAAGGCATTCATATGTCTCGTTTATTTTTACAACTTGATGAGCTGTCAACAAACTCAACACTCAATGTGATGACACTTTCTACATTATTAAAGAAATTTATCGAAAGTCAGCAAGATCTGAGCACCGAAGCATACATTAAATTCGACTTTGATTATTATTTGCGACGTCAATCATTAACCAGTAATCAACAAGGATGGAAAGCATACCCTGTGGTTATTATTGGGAAATTATTAGCCAACACACTTTATTTCGAGTTGAAAATTAAAGTTGCTTATTCATCAACTTGCCCTTGTTCAGCCGCGTTAGCAAGGCAACTTATTCAACAGGCATTTTCGCAAAAGTTTGATCAAGTAAGTAACATTAAAAAAATGGATGTTGTTAAATGGCTCGGCACAACAGACGGAATAGTTGCAACACCGCATGGCCAACGAAGTGTTGTTGAAGTTAAAGTTAAGTTTGAAAGTAATATAAATCAATTCCCTGTTATTGCACTGATTGATCTTGTTGAACGTGCGATTAAAACCCCAGTGCAAGCAGTGGTTAAGCGAGAAGATGAGCAAGAATTTGCACGTTTAAATGGGCAAAACTTGATGTTTTGTGAAGATGCCGCCCGCAAAATACAAGATGCGCTACAACAAGAAAATAAGTTTTTAGATTTTTGGTTACGGGTGGATCACTACGAAAGTTTACACGCACACAATGCGGTTGCAATAACAACAAAAGGGATAAAAGACGGGTATCAGCCAGATTGATTATTTACACCCATGTGACGTAAAGATGAAAAGTCAGTAAAGAAATTCCTTCCGCCCAAGGCATAACAGCGAAAGAGCATGAGTCGCATTCATTTCGATCAATAAACCCCAATTTTATCCATTCCTGAAGATTTTGCATCTTTCATTGCAAGCTCTGCTTCTGCTACTAACATTTTTTTATTATTTAAATTGCTAGGGAACATGCTTGATAAGCCCATATTAAGCCTTATTTTGTATGCGTCGCATAAAACCTCATGCGAAGCCGCAAACATTTTTTTAGTGATTTTAAGCGCTTTTGTTGCATTGCCACCTTTGAAGATAAATATAAATTTACCGCCATTATATCTCGCGACAAAGCAATCAAGTTTATCTGCCATAGATTTCAGAGCTTGAGCAAATAATCGTAATACCAGATCACCTTTTTCAGGACCATGTATTTCATTGAATAATTTAAAGTCATCAAGCTCACAAAGCACAAGTGTGATCATTTCATCTTGCGCTTTAACTTCTAACCAGAGTTCATCAAATCGCAGATCAAAAGATCGTCTGTTTGGTATATTCGTTAAATTATCAATAAGTTCAACAGGCGCTATATTGCGAAGATTGATAATTGGATCTATTTTAGGCTTTTGCAATGATGAAATATTTTTTGCCATCACTACAATACCTTGAAATCTACTGATTGCATCTTTAAATGCTACCTTACGGATTTCATAGCTTGTTTCAATATTTTTATGTTTAATCGACACTTTAAATATCATCGGCCGATCTGAGGACAATAACTCTTTATTATGCAAGAAGAGCCAGTGGCTTTCTTTTCCATTAAAATTGCAAAGATATTTTCTAGCCAGATCTAAATTCTCATGATCTAATAAATTGAGAAATGAGTTGTTTGCATCAATAATATTGTCATTGTCATCAAGCAACACCATCGGATCGACCGTTATTTTAAACAGCGTTTTTAATAAAGCATTTTGCCCAGGTAATACTCGCTGCGTTTGTAATCGTTGTTCATCTTCATTGGCTAATTGCGGGCTTAAATCCTGAAGGTCTGTAATATCACTATCAATTGACAATATCCCTAAGATCCCGCCCTGATCGTCAGGTAAAGGGACTTTGGTGATCTGAATTAATCGCATTTTATCTTTTTCGTTTTTATTCCATTGCTGCGTTGAAAAAGTATGCCCAGCCCAAACTGTTATATCCTGAGTTGCCTGAATTTTATTTTGTTTATCACTAAAAAAAGAAGAAAAAAGCTTTCCTGTTGCAGTTTCAACACTCGAATTATGTGCAACCGCCCAAGCATTATTGCAACCTATAACCTCCCCTTCTAATGATTTATAAGCTATTTGCTCTGGTATAGAATCGAGCACAGTGCGCAGTAAATAACACTCTTCAAGTAATTTGTTTTCTGCCATTAATTGCGCGGTAATATCATTTAAATAACATAACCAAGCGCTTTTACCTTTATAATGTACCCGTTTTGCCGAGATCTCAATCTCATGGCATTTATTATCAACTATCAATTTAATTACAGATGTTTGGATAATACTTTGATGCCTTAGTCCACTTACAAAGCTTGAGATTGATGTTTGATTTTTTTCGATGTCAAAATAGGCGTGTTTATTAATAAATTTAAATGTAAAGAGTATTTTTACCGCATCATTTAAATAAGATATATGATGACCATCTGTTGATAAAATAAACAATGGATAAGGCGCAGAATTTAAAATAGTTATAAATTGTTTATCTTTATTTCTTTTAGCATTAGACAACCAGATAAAAACCAGCAATAAAAAAACGATAATGCCAATATTACGTGCCATTTTAATAGAGACCCCTAAATAAGGCGCCCTGTATTTTTTCAAAGATGGCATAAGCGCGTCTTTGGCGAGATCCTGTTTCCCCCACGCGATCCAATCAATTAATATGTGTTGTTTTTGTGTTGTATAATAAAATAATGAATTATTTGAACTCGTTGAACTGCTTGAACTTAAAAAATTAGAAAGAAAAATATCTATCCATTGAGTTGTTTGATTCTGCGCTGTAAATAATACTAATGCATCTATTTTATTGCGATACAAACTAATAAGCGCCTCTAAAAGCCCTGGAAATTTTTTATAAACTAGGTGGTTATTATTGGCAAACTCTGGCAGTTTTTGGGCTTCTGGAAGTAAGCCCCCCACCACTAACGGTTGATTTTTATCGATTAACTGTTTATTTAAATAAGCAGATTTACTCAAAAAGTAATAATAATGCGGCACTATATTGACTAATTTAGATTTGATAAAATGCATGTTTTCTAAAGAAAGGTCACGAATATTCATACCACTATAAAGCGAAGGCGTATTGTTAATGAGTGATTTCTGAATATTTTTTTTTAATGTAGGAAGAAATTTAACCACAATGCCTGATTTTGTAGACCATTGTTTCCAATAGTCAACATACAAGCCTTTCGCTTGTTTTTGTGCATCAAAGCTAGAAAATGGCGGATTGTCTTCAAGGTAAATGTTTATTATCGTCGGTTTAGTCGATTCATTTAAAGCAATTGCACTTGTCGCCCACAACAAAAAGAGTAGAAAAGTAGAGGTAATACGTTTTGACATAAAATTAACTCTTTAGATAAAATATAAAAGAAACCCAATATTTATTTATTTATTTATTTATTACGAGTATTTATACAAAAAACAACATTAATAATAACTTAGGATATTTTATATCTTAATTTCAGACACAAATAATTGCGCTATCTATCGCATTTTCTTTAATATTCCGATTAATTTTACTTCAATGCTAACGCATCATACAAAATAGTATTAGAAAGCTAACGTGACGTTTGCCCTATATTGAGTATCTTCATGAGAATCAAGCACTGTCTGTGCAAACAAGCCTACACCATTTTTAAACATATAACCCGCATCTAAAGATCCATTCCACTCATTTAAGTCGAACCCTTTCATGCCATGAGTATAAGCAGGTGTCATCCCAGCCCAAAACCCTTGTATAATATTAAAACGGATCGGTATTTGCAATTTTAAATAACTGGTATCTTCTACGCCACCACCCCATATGTAACCAAATTTTAATGTAGGATAAACGCTAACAAGCCCCTCGATGACTGGCACTTTCTTTATGACACCAAGCGAAGTATCATTTGCGTTGCTAGTCGTCCAATAATAATCACGACTCCAGATTGAATCGAGCAAAAAACCAGTTTCACTGATTGAATCGACGGCAAGATAATTTACATTGTAATAATCAAGATCGCCTTTAGCTTCAATTTGCAGCTGTTGCTTAAAACTACCCGTTAAATAACCACCAATTCCACCATAAATATCAGCGCCGTCATTGCTCATACCAAGACCTAAATTTGTATAAACAGCAAGGGGGTTACTAAAATCTACCAAATAATTTTTAGGGTTGAATTGTTCCAATGCCAAGCTAGAAATTGATATTAGTGATCCTGCTATTAATGCTAAAATTTTTAACGTTCTTTTTTTATACATTTTAAATATTTCCCGTCATATCCATGTGAACCAGAGAAAAAGAGTCAATTTAAAGAGAACGTTTCTGTAAATTTTTTAGGTTTTACAACATTCTCAACGAAAATTGGTTCATTTTAACCAGTAAGATTATTTATTGCCAAACATATAGATTGAATAAACGTTTACCACGTTTTATTAGCGTATATTTTGCAAATAAAGCCTCAGATTTTTTAAGCACTAATTCACTATCAGTTTGTTTTTGTCCGTTGATCCTCACCGCGCCATTTGCGGTAAATTCTCTTGCCATTTTGTTTGATTTAGCTAATTCACTGCTGGTTAATAGTTCAATTAATGATTTTTCAGCCCCTTCAATAAACGTCGTTGGCAAGCCATCTTGAGCAAGTTGGTCTAAATCAGATGCTAATAATCTTGTTAAATCACCTGAAAATAATGCATCTGTTATGCGCTGTGCTGATAGCAAGCATTCTTCACCATGTACTAGTTGCGTGACTTCTTGTGCTAAAATTTGCTGCCCTTGTGGACGCCCGTTATTGCTTTTGTCTTCTGCTTCAATATCAGCTATTTTTTCGACAGTTAAAAACGTAAAATAGCGTAAAAAATTGTAAACATCAGAATCTTGTATTGCTAACCAAAATTGGTAAAAGGCATAAGGTGACGTCTTGCTTTTATCCAGCCAAATCGTGCCAGTTTCTGTTTTACCAAATTTAGTACCATCAGCCTTTGTCACAAGAGGAAATGTTAAAGCAAACACTTTTTGTTTATTCATACGACGTGTTAAATCAATACCACCCGTAATATTTCCCCACTGATCACTGCCACCGATCTGAACCGTACAATTTTTCATTTTGTTAAGTGCTGCAAAATCGTAAGACTGCAAAAGCATGTAACTAAATTCTGTAAATGAAATGCCAGTCTCATCTCGTTCAATACGTTGTTTTACTGACTCTTTTTTAATCATTGCATTCACACTAAAATGCTTACCCACATCACGCAAAAAAGAAATTACATCGAGCGGGGCAATCCAATCGAAGTTGTTCACCACTTCTGCTGAATTTTGTTTATCCCCAAAATCAATAAAGGCACTAGCCTCTCTTTTGATTTTTTCAACCCAATTTTTAACTATATCATCACTGTTTAATTTACGCTCTGCCGCTTTAAAACTTGGATCACCAATCATACCTGTTGCGCCACCCACGAGTGCAATAGGCTTATGACCATATTCTTGAAAACGTTTTAATACAAGTAAAGGGACAAGGCTACCAATATGCAAGCTATCAGCAGTCGGATCAAAGCCACAATACAAAGTACGACATGCCCCTGAAAGATGCTCCTGTAGATCTTCATCTGCACTCATTTGCGCTATCAGTCCGCGTGCTTTTAAATCTGCAATTAAAGCATTCATTTTAAATGATCCAACAAATTATATTTTAAAAAGTAATTTGTCATTCTACAGCATTAAAAGACAAAAAAAACCAGTGAGTAAGAATAAACATCTAATATACCCATGTTAATCTGAAATACAACGTAATTTCAATAAAGTGGTATGAGTAACATATTTTTTTGTGCTTGTACTCGGTTAATTATGAAAAAACAATTACATGTAGCATAACAATCAAAAGAGCGTCACCAATCAATAATTAACCTATGATCTTTAATTATGCCCATGACAAAAAATATATTCTATATTTTAATGATTAAAATAAATTGCTTGTGGTAGCAAGTTGCATAAATGCAATCAGTTTTTACATTTACTTATACATCGAATCAAGCTGTTTCTCTGCGTGAAATTTTAATTATATGCTTAATGTAAATAGTATTATGCTGGCAAACAATCCATGAAGGTAATCGTTGACAGGTCTAATTTTACGAATTATTCTGACCTTCAGTGTGCGGCTGATGTTATATTTTAAGATAACTTTAGGTTATAACATGCCGCGTTTATAGACAATTTAAAGGCAAAATGATGAAAATAGGCATTATTGGTGCAATGGATGAAGAAATACTTATCATCAAAGAAAAACTGAACCGTCCGCACTGCACAAAAATCGCGGCATGCGATTTTTATGAAGGTGAATTCAATACTAAGCATATAATTTTAACAAAATCCGGTATCGGTAAGGTTGCAGCTGCCATTGCAACTACCTTACTTATCAAGGAATTTGAGATTGATCTTGTTATCAATATAGGCTCTGCAGGTGGGTACGATACAACTCTTAACATCGGGGATATTGTTATTGCAAACGAATTGCGCTTTCACGATGTCGATGTCACCGCATTTGGCTATGAAATAGGACAAATGGCAAACCAACCCGCAGCATTTTATTCAGATAAAAAATTAGTTGATATTGCGCTGCAAGCATCTGCTTCATTAAATGAAATAAAAGTAACAGCAGGTCTTATTTGTACCGGTGATATTTTTATGGCAGATCCTGCTAAAGCTGCAATTGCACTATCAAACTTTCCTGAAATAGTAGCTTGTGAAATGGAAGCCGCTTCAATTGCGCAGACTTGTCAGCAGTTTTCTGTGCCCTTTGTTATTGTTCGTTCACTTTCAGATATTGCAGGCAAGAAGTCTGAATTATCGTTTGAAGCATTTCTGCCTACGGCTGCTAAAAATGCATCGATACTTGTTGAAAGCATAATAAATAAGTTATAGTTTTCATCTTATATTTTGCGCTACGTAGAATATACTCATGAAGTTTCAAAATGAAAAGTACACATGACAACGCATGACAACGCATGACAAATTATACCGTGCGACTCGACATGGAATTCTTAACGAATCGTTGTTTTTCTAAATTTTATAACGTTGTTAATTGGTATATACCCATGTCACGTAAAAATAAAACATCAGGAGCGAACTCAAAAAGCAGTCATGTGTTGCAACAATCGAAAGAGAATAACGATATAATAATTAACATTTTTTAGTAAATTATAGCCACCAACAAGATCGCAAGTCATGGATGATAGCTATAATGTTGTGCCGTGATCTGACATGCGATCTAAAGCTGAGCATTAGATCAATACCTTCGCCAAAATGCAGAGCAACCCATTTCAGCAAGAAATTCAGCCTATAAGTTGTTGATTTCTATAGAACAGAAACTCTATTTTGAGCTTAAATAAAAATTGGCGAAGGTATTGATAGATACTTAATTAACAAGATATTGGCTCATTTAACGCCATAAGTAAAAGGAAAATGGATGACTGAGTCCATCGCGTTTATTATTCAACATAATGAATATTTTACAGTCTTACTTGCCGCGATAAGCTCATTTTGCTTGACGCTACCTAGAGATCTTAACCCAATCAATGTGATAGAAATTATTTTTCAACAAATTGCAAAAAAAATAAATTTAAAAACACGAACGGATAGCTATAAATACATTGCGAGTGTAATGTCTCTCTTAATTATTTATTTGCCATTAACATTGATCATTAGTCAACTTTATCATATTGCATTCGCGACTTGGGTGCTCAATTTGACAATACTTTTTTTACTGCTCTCGTGGCATGATAAAAAACACCGTTATCATTTGATTTTTGATGCATTAACTCATCAAAAAATAGCCAAAGCAAAGTATCTTCTTAAACAGATCACACTGCGAGAAACCAAACCACTTTCTACTGTAGGCGTTAATAAAGCAACCATTGAGTCTATGGTATTGCAATTTGGACACCACTGGTTTTCAATATTATTTTGGTATTTGTTAGCAGGTATATATGGCGCGCTCTTTTATCGAATAATCCAAATTTGTGCACAACAATGGAATGCAAAGCTTGACCAGTTTACTGTCATATCGCGTATCCCAACGTTTATTTATGCTGTGATGCTCTTCCCTGTTCATATTTTGTTAAGTTTTACATTCCAACTATATGATACGCCACTAAAACATTTTTTCACTAAATATAAACAAAGCATTCATTGGCATCATTTTTCATCTGGGTTAATGCTGGCAAGTTTTGCATTGAGTTTACAAATACAAATCGGAGGCATTCGGCTTTATCATGATAAAAAAGTCAATTACAGCATACTTGGCATGAATACGCAGCCTACGGTTGCTCATATTGGCAAGGCATTACAACGCATAACGCTTTGCGCATGGCTATGGCTTACTTGTTTTACTTTATACTATTTTTTTCCACAAATTATGCTTCTTTTTTAAAACCTATACCCATGTTACTTCGAAATATAACGTCAGCAAGGCAAATTTCCCTCTCGATGATTAACTAGTAATTTTAAGTCGATATTTTATAACAACGCTAATTAGTGCAAGTTACCTTGCTCTGATGCTTGACCTAAAGCCTGACAAAGCATTTTGAAATAGCATGGGGATATATAAGAATTATCATCTTCTCGTTAATTCGTTAGGCAAATTATTAGCGTAGCTAATCATTGATAGGTCGAATGTTATGCCTTGCGCTGATCCTCGAGCTAAAGCCTGACAAAGCAACTAGATAGTCACATGGGTATCGCATTTCCAAAAGATTGTACTACTGAAAACTGAGTGGGTAAAAGTATCACATGACAATAATGTTGATTTTAAGCAAACGCGCTTACTGCACTCTCAATCTATAGAGAAAAACGTGTTGAGGCGTTTTTTATTTCAACCAGTCACGCACTACTAAACTGGTTAAATCAACAGGATATTGAAACGATTGGAGATGCTCAGCTTTAAGCACGCTAATGCTTCATGATTTAGATTGTTAAATAAACTCTGAAGCATTAAAACCCTACTATTTTAATTTTGTTGCAACCTTACTAATAAATAGTTTCCCATTAAGGTCTCTATAAACAATACAGCGCCACAACTCTCTATTATCTAGCTCAAAAGTGATGTCAAAGTTTTTACCTTGTACAATTTGTGTTTTTACCTCAACTATTTTATCCAGTTTTGCAGCAGTATTCATCTGCATCAACACAAAATTCAGTGCTTTTTTTACCTCTGGGGTGATATCAGCTTGAGTCCAACCGCCCAGCAACTGCCTTTTGACTGTTTGCTGAGTATTAATTTTATCTTTTACTTCACCACCACAAGCAAATAATGACAGCATTAACACAGTAAACAATATATTTTTAAACATGACTAACGCCTATAGATCACCAAAGGGATTTTTAATAATAAAGTTAGCTTGAAGCATGATAGTTGATTCTGGTGCGATATCATCAGGGGCGATAATTGGCATTTGATATTCAGCCATTAGCATTACAGGCATAGGCCCAATTTTAAGCATTTTCCCCACTCCAATTGCTAATGGCACAACAAACTTATCATGAGCATTCCAGTTGGCAGTGATATGTGGACTCATTCGAATTTGCCATGCATTAGGTAAGTGACGTATAATAAAATATTGTAAATCAGTATGGTTTGCTGACTCTTTGTGTTTACCTCGAATAAGAAGATTACTATCATCGCCAGAGTCTGCAAAGCCCCACCAATGTTGTAAATGCCCACCCACAACCCAATTTTTATTTGTCCATAACGCCAATGCAGTTGGTCCTGCTTGGTATTGATGTGAGCCTAATAAATTATTTTGAGAAGTGGGAAAAATAAAAGTAGCTCCCACTCCCCACGATAATCCTTCAGTAACAACTTTGCCAATGCCTATGGGCAATATAGTATCGCCGAATTCAGAAGATCGCTCCACTCCATGACCGACTGGAACAACGGGTGTTCCACCTGATATTCCAACACCCGTTGGCCCTTCTATATAAGTAATAACGGGACGCGCAAACGCCGTGTACTCATCTCCAATAGGGATCGGCAGTACAGGCTGGAAAACCGTGGTTTGCATGTGCTCATCACCATCAACTTTATCGCCACCGATTTTGGTATAGTTATACTGAAATGATAAATTCCAAATTTGGGCAAGCGGGTTAGCAAGCTCTTTACTCATCTCCTCCATCGTTTTTCCATATAACGCAGATGTTAAACAAATACTAAGCCCTAAAACCATTAATCTTTTCATCACTAAATCCTTCTAGCTACCTTAAAATTAGATTATATTCACTTAAATTGAGTCGAGATATCTTTAATCGGTTGTTTTGAATCCATTTCAATTACCTTTATTTTGTTGCCTGCTGTCTTTAAAGCTTTGTGAACGTCAATACTGCGAATTGTCATATCTTTATAGGTATTAAAAGCATATTTAAGATTTTTTAAATCAGAAACAGATGTCCAAACAGTATAATCATAATGAATACCATCTTTGTGCCTATCTTGAATAACACCATAAGGAATATCAAATGCATTCATTATATGAAATACCTGTGGTACTGTTTCTTTCGCAGTAGCTTGTTGAGGTGCAGATTGAGAAAAGGCAACTGCTCTCACGAACCGTGACGGAGGCGTGTAATCTCCGGGAAGTCCGACTAATCCTGATCCTTGCCCAAATGTTTTAATTTCAGTACCCGTTAAATTTAAAGGCTTGACGTTGGTTGCTGATAAATTAATATAATTACTAAGATTAGTCATATGCCAATCAAACGTGGGTGAATTAGTGAGTACTCCCAGCGGATTGTTAAATAGTTTTAACGTGTTATCTGTCGGTTCAATAACAATCGTGGCGCCACTTTTATCTGTTATTAAAAAATGCCCAGGGAAACTTTGCCCACCAATCTCTTTTTGCGGATTTTGTACTAAAATAACTTTATTATAATTTGCTTTAACTTCTGCGACGTTTTTAAAATTACCGAGTAACCATGCAACATAATCTTCGGGAGCCATCGATTTTGCCGCGTTTTTATTTGTTCCCTTTGGATAACTTGCATAACCAGGAAGATATAATGCCCCAACATACATTCCTTTTTCATTTATACCATCAACAAGCATCTCTTTATTCATAAAATTCGCACCAACAATCCCATATTTCGTGGTGTAATGTATGCCATCCGCTTTATTCGGTAGCGAGCTTGTTAGCTTAGTTCCAGCTGGTACAACAACCACATCGGATTGAACATCAACCCCAAACTCCATTGTTCGTCCAACAACAACACCATTGTCTTTTGACTTTAAGTGAAGCGCAGTACAAGCAATCGCAGCGGGTTGAATTACAAATAGCGTTGCACAGACTGCGCTCGCTAATAACGATTTTAACCCCTTTATTTTTTTCATATTTATGTCCTTCTTTTTCTATTAAAAATAATCTAAGTTAATTGACTACATGCACAAACTCTCTTTCGCTCTTGGCGCCTAAATAGGTCGCTTTAAGCTCCGCACTACCAACGCTGACACCTTTAACAAAGTGACCGTTCTCAATACTAGCAACAGCAGGTTTTAAACTTTCTAAAATAGAAAGTGCAGTAACATCATCCGTTGTTGAATTATCATAAACAGCTGTAATGGTATAATTCACACTATTCCCTACCTTAATATTGATATTATCAGGTGTGATTTGAATATTTGCGATATGCTTATTGAGCACCGTAATTATTACTGAACCCACTTTGCCATCCTGCTCAGCAGTCACAGTAACCTCATTACCAGAATAGGTATCGCTTACAACTACATTACCGTGGTTATCGACGCTTAAAATATTTGGATCACTACTCGTCCATGTCGCTGTATCGGTAATATCGGTGCTTGTAGAATCATCAGCAATAGCATTAGCACTCAATTTTATTTCAGCCCCCAATACAACGGTCGGAGTCATTGGATTAATATCAATGTGATCAATCATTGCACCAGTAATCGTGATATTTGTTGTCACGGGTGAATGTCCGCTAGCAGTAGCACTTATCACTGCAGTTCCTACTGAGAGTGCAGAGGCAAGCCCTGCTGTATAGCCATAAGAGCTCATAGTCACTACGGAATCATCACTACTTTCCCACAATGCAGTATCCTTCAGGTTCTCACTGTGACCGTCAGAATAACTTGCAACAAGCTGGTATTGATAGGTCAAACCATTGGGCAGTTTCACCTCTGTTTCAGGCTGTATTTTTAATTGAACCAATGAAGCATCAGTTACCTTTACGGCTGAAGCGTTGCTTGCCAAAGAAGAAAAACGAGCTTTAATTGTCGCATCTCCAACGCTATGCGTTTGCGCAAAACCGCTTGATGAAACAACAGACATAATCGAAGGGTCGCTTGATACCCAGCTCGCTTGCGTAGTGATATCTACATGGTGTCCATCACTATAAAAAGCGGTTGCTGTGTATTTTTGCGTATTCCCTTTTGTAACAAGAATATTAAAAGGCGTGACTTCAATTGAGTCTAATTTAGGATCAATAACTTCTACCGTTGCTGTATGTGTCGTCCCTTTAAAGTGCGCATAAATGTCGGCATCAGCATAATCCGTTGTATGTATCGCTAATGCTAATCCATTTTTATCAATGCTGATATTATCAGGCTGATCTGTAGACCAATCAGTTTGTCTTGTGACATCTACATTTAATGTTTTCCCTGAGCCCAAGTTATAGGTTGCAATTATAGTAAAGTTACCATAGGTACCGACTGCAACTTTAGATGCATGTGGCGTGAGCGTGACATAGTCTAAATCACTTGCTTTAATAATGGTTAAGTTAGTTATTCCAGAAATTGATCCTAATGTCGCCTTTGGTTGAACATCCCCCATTTCAATTGTGGTTAGTAGCCCTTTTTGAGTTGGATCGAAGGTCGATTGTCCTGTTAGTTCCTTGACAGTCCAAGAAACAACTTCAGTGAGATTTTGCACCGAGTCGTCTGAATAAACGCCATAAGCAGAATATTGAAGTTTAATGCCTTCTGGCAATGTTTCTCTAGCTGGCACAACCTTAATTGATTGTAATGTCGCAGCATTAATCTTTACATCTGTCTCTGCACTAACCCCCGAGAATGTGGCGGTGATTTTTGAGGTTCCCACTTTATTTGCAACAGCTAAACCATCTGGCTGAATACTGACAATATCGTTTTCAGAAGAGCCCCAAAACACTTGTTTGCTGAGATCATGCTGTGTGCTATCGCTGTAGTGACCTATTGCAGTGTAGTTACCATAAGCACCAACTGGAAACGTTTTGTCTTTAGGTGTTATGTCAATACTTTGTAATGTAATTGCACTCACAGTGGCAGTAGTTGTGGCATTAATACCGGTCAATGTCGCACTAATTGTAACGCTACCTGCTTTATTTGCAGTCGCCAAACCATCTAAACGAATACTAACAATTGAACTATCAGAAGAACGCCAAAACACTTGTTTGCTAAGATCATGCTGTGTGCTATCACTGTAGAAACCGATGGCAGTATAATTACCATAAGCGGCTTCGGGTAAAGTTATATTTTTAGGGGTGATCTCAATACTAACCAGTGTTGCAGGGGAGACAGTGACAAGTGCACGGCTTGATTTACTTTTTTGTGCATAAGAAAGTAAGGCAAATATATTATTGTTACCTGGGCGATAGGTTGTCAACAAACCATCTGCACTGATCCCAGAAATATCACTCGCACTACTAAACCAGCGCACATCGTGAGTTACATCAATCGTCTTATTATCGGCTAACACTAACGTCGCAATCAACTGTTGTTTTGCCCCGATCGGCAATGTCACTGCTGATGGTGAGATGTTAAGCTCTTTAACTTTACTTGTTGAGATAACCACCGTTGCGCTATCTGTTTGTGATAAATAATCAGCCTCAATTTCACTCCCTGCTGAAATGGATATTGCAGTTACAAGCCCCAATTTATTCACTGTTTCATGGTTATCCTTTGCCGTCCAAGTGACATCTCTGCTAATGTCTTGTTGAGTATTGTCATTAAAAATAAGTGTTGCGGTTAATTGCTTGGTGATCCCAACCAACATTAATGATTGCTTCGGTGTCACCACTAATTCTTTTATGGGTTTATCTGTTATCGTTAATGTTGCGTCCGCTCGAAGATTACCTAATTGAGCTGAAACAATTTCACTTCCACTTCCCGCGATTGATTTAGCAATGCCATGCGTATTAATACTCAATAACGCCGTATTATTACTTTTCCAGCTCACCTGCTCTGTCACATCTTGTTGTTCGCCACTCACTTTAATTAACGTTGCGGTGTAGGCTAAAGATGTGTTTTTATTGATGTTTTCTTTCATTGGAGAGATAACTAACACATCACTTTGTTCAAAAATAAAAACAGGATCTTTTTTAGAGCAACCCGCCAAAACAAAACAAGCTAAAAGAGTGACAAATATTTTATTTAAAATGCGCATTATTGTTACCCCTTTGTTTTATTAGATGTTTCAATGACTAATTTTTTATCAATACGATAAAACTCAATTAAAATACGGCGATTCATGTTTCTGTGGTCTTTACTATCATTTTTAACTAATGGCTCTGTTTCTCCGCGACCAATGGTTCGGATACGCGCTTCTTCAATACCATGCTGTAATAAATATTTTTTCACTTCTTTAACTCTTTTTTGAGAAAGCGCCAAGTTGAATTTAGCACTACCTAATCCATCAGCATAGCCAGTGATTTTAACGTGATAATGTGGGTGTTTCTTGAGAAAGGCGAGAACATCAAAAATAGGTTTATTTTTAAAATCGCTTATTTTGTATTTGGAAAATTTGTAATTTAATGCGAATTCAAAACGGTAGGGAGGACAACCACTTTGTGTCACTGGAACATTCGTTAATGTGTCAGGACAACGGTCATAAAGATCTATTACGCCATCTTTATCCGTATCAAGTGCACAACCGTTGGAATCAACAGGTGCACCATAAGGTGCTTCAGGACATTGACTATTTTTGTGTTTTCCAAAACGATAAGTTATGCCGAATAAAAGACTCAATGAACCTTTGTCATTAAGCGTGCTAAGTTGGCTGTCTTTAATAACAGAAGTGTTAATATCATACATGTCATAACGTGCAGTTAAGTTGAGCGCAAATTTATGGCTTAGATAAAAATCACTACCTGCTTGTAGTATCCAGGTGCCACTTTTACCCTTCACACTTTCATCAATCGACCCTGGCGCAGGTGAATTTCTCCATTTAGTCATGCTATAGCCGACACCCGTGCTGATAAAAGGTTTCAACCAACTATCATCATCCCTATTAAAATCGTGTCGAATGCCAATACCCGGAATAACGAAGTGACGATCATTGTGCATGTAGGTTGCAATATCAACATAAGGGTTGAAATAGGGCTTGAAATAAGTATTAAAAATTAACGCACTACTAATCCCTACGCCTATATCATCAGGAACTTTAATGCCACTCACGCCACCATTAGTATCTTTTTGTTTAATCAATGCCTTGCTAAAACCAGCGTTAAAAATAAAACGATCGATCAAAACCTTAGCTTTATTTCCGCTAACTACCTGTTCATTAGCCATTAACAATTGAAAGGGCAGCAATAAAGAAAGCATAATAACAACTGCCGCATAGCCCCTACTCTCTATAAATGTCTTTAATAATTTAATTTTTTTCATGCCACTTTCCTTGATAGCCATTCTGAGATAGGATTATTTTTAAAATAATACTTTTAGTGGTAAACCTTCTATTAACTGAAATTTTTCTGGCATTTTATTTTTAAACTCAACCGTTACTTTCATCATTGATTTTAGCTGATAGCTAATAATATCCATAATGACGCCATGTCTTATTATGTTGTTAATTTTAAAACGATTTTCAAATTAGATTGTACATAATGTTTGTTGTTATAGATACGATGCCAGTGTGACGCAGATAAAGTAATCATTAATTAACAGCGAGAGAAATTAAAGATGAATTCTTGGTGGTCTTTATTTTAAAGCAGATATAAAAAAACAGAGGCTTTCCCAAGGCGGTATTATGAAAAGTGCGCCGTATCAGGACTTTCTTCATGTAATCAACATTACGATTTTTTTTCTTAATTTTTCACAGCATACTTGCTTTAAATGTTTTTTATTTGTCGGCAAATTCATTATGCTATGCCTTATCATTGCCATATTTTCAGTTGAGCATGAGCAAGCATTTTACAGAAATCCTCATTAAAACTGTATCAAGTGTACAATGACGTTTAATTTAAATTGCCCAGTGCGTTCGAGCCACATCAGCAAACTCCTCTGCACTAGACGCCTACGAAATAATATAATAAAGTATTGATAGCTAAACAATTTATCCCTTTTCAGATCTAAAAGAAACAAAGTATCTAATTGTTTTTATCTCTGCCCATTCAAAAGAAACATCACCTAACTCCAACAAATCATGCTTAACCAAATGTGTCGAGTTTCATAATACAAACCTACGCTTCATATTATTATGTAACATGACGATAAAGCACAACGCAAATTGTGGCAAGGAACTAGGCATAAAATGGTTATCTCAGTGATTAACTACGTTCATCTCCTGCTGGGAGAATTAAAATAAAGACTATAATTCTTAACTAGTCGTTCTAAGTCGATATTTTATAACAACGCTAATTTGTGCAAGTTATCTTGCCCTTCGGAGCTTTAGCTCAAACCTGACTAAGCACTTTGAAGTAGCATGGGGATATATCTACATCGTAAGTCCATAATTCCAATTACATCAAGTATGTAATCTTACTTTTATGCAAGAAAGTTCGCTTAATTTAAGCGTAAGTTGATGTAAATGAATGTAAACTTTATGAAATTGACAACGCGGTAGTAAGCTATGTTAGTGTAATGGCTAAAAGCTCAATAGGTCGACAAATGCTCACCTAAAACGATGTGACATGCTATATTTTGACAGTATTTTTGTTGCTTATTGTGTACAAATGGCTATCATAATATTAATTACAACAAAATAAGATGCCCACCTAATGAACACATTATTTATTCTAAAAAGATGGATTGAAGGATTGATCATGCCATTACCGCTTTCACTCATGTTATTTGCCTTAGGACTCTATTTTTTATTACGGACTCACCAAAAGCTAATTGCTCAGGGTTTACTTATCATGAGTTTTTGTTTTTTAACTATCATTAGCTTATCGCCTGTTGCGCATGATCTAGCCTCCCCATTAGAGGATCAATGCCCACCCTTGATGCAAGCTGATATTGCACAATCATTTAATTA
Source organism: Psychromonas sp. (assembly GCA_023145575.1). GTDB lineage: Bacteria > Pseudomonadota > Gammaproteobacteria > Enterobacterales > Psychromonadaceae > Psychromonas. The sequence continues at coordinate 1,622 of JAGLDN010000261.1, read as the reverse complement.
CATTTTAGTGCTCGGATCAGGCGGAATAGACAATGTCAAGTTGCCTCCGACTGGTCAAATGCTGGCAATAGAAACGAGTCGTATAATGGAGGCTTTACGATTATTTCATGCAAATCCAAAGGCAATCATCGTTGTCTCTGAATCTGCCATGGGCGATGTGCACTCAAACGCACAGTTGCTTGAAAACGTAGCACTGAACGTAGGCGTACCTAAAAAACAAATAGTTAGGTTAGATAATACACTCGATACTGATGATGAGGCGCGTTTAATGTCTGCATTAATTCACAATAAAAAAGCTGTCTTGGTAACGTCTGCTATTCACATGAAAAGAGCAATGGCACTTTTTTCTAAATATGGGACATCACCAACCCCTTCTCCCACCAATTACATTGCACAAAATTCAGCAGGTAAGGTCTATGCATTTAATTATATTCCTTCAGTCGGTAACTTAAATACCAGCACAATAGCTTGGCATGAATATCTAGGAGAATTTCAAAACATGATAAAGTCATATTTTCAGATGTAAGCTACGAACTTGCAATGTAACTTAAGTAAGTACAAATAAAAAATTATAATAATATTTATTTAATGAGACGAAATTATATGAAGAATAAAAAGAGCATGATGGACAATCTAAACTGCCGATTTCTAAATGCTTCTCAACTTGCATATGATATTAATATGGACGGAAGTTTTTCACCCCATCAATCTTACTATAACGCGGTAGATTTTATAAAAGAGCCTACAATTATCAGTGGAGGAATTAATCATATTAACGCCGCCATCGTTGGAACCTGTAATGACTGCGTCATTGTTATATTTAGGGGGACTCAAAACCCCGCTCCCCATTTACCTATCATACTAGATTGGCTACAAGATTTTCTTGTAAATACTATCTCGTGTAATAATCTGCCAGGCATGGTACACAAAGGTTTTTATGACGCATTAATAAGTATATGGAAGCCATTATTAGTCGCAATAAAAACACAAATAGCATGTGGAAAACCTCTTTACATTACAGGCCACAGTAAAGGCGGACCAATGGCGACGCTTACTGCTATGTTGCTTAATAATATCGAGGGTATCAAGGCTCAAAAAGTGGTGACTATAGGCTCTCCGAATGTGGGTGATGGCGCTTTCAAAGAAAAATACGAGGCTATATTTACACAGAAAAGTTTTATCAACCATCTTGACATTGTGCCGTTCATTATACCCGCACCAAATGAAATTAAAAGACTTGAAAAATTACCAATAGTTGGTAAAATATTCAAAAATTTTGCTAAGCTTAATTACCAGCCAGTTGGTCAGGGCTTATATATCAATAAAACAGGTAAAATAACGTCTGAAGCTGAACATCCAACTGAGTATTCGCTAGACATGTTAAATAATTTAGAAGACATCGAAACGACATTTGAGAGACTAGATCTCAACAGTATTATCAGTGCGCACGATATTCTAGCACCTGACACTAAGTATCAAAAGGGAATTTGTCAAAATATCGAGTGTAAAACAATATCCGAGTTTTCCCAAAATATAAAAGTAGCAGAAAAAACGAGCTGATTAAAAAAGTGGTGAAATTGTCCCTTTAACTAAGCAAAATAAACACAATAAACACAATAAAC
>JAGLDN010000260.1 GCA_023145575.1 Psychromonas sp. | reverse complement strand
TGATCCCTAGAAAGAAAAACTCAAAAGTGGGAAATGCTGATATTGACTGGTGTTTATACAAATATAGGCACTTAGTTGAAAACGCCTTTGCAAGGTTGAAATATTTTAGGGCAATAGCCACTCGATACGATAAACTAAAGATTCACTTTGAAAGTATGCTCGCACTAGCTTGCTCAATGATTTGGTTGCCAATGTGAAAGATCAACAGCCCCTAGTTAAGAATTAAAATCCTTCTTTTAAAATTTCCCTCTCGATAATTAAAAAAACAAACATTTGGGCTGTGTGTTAATTATCTTGTAACTCCATTTAGCTAATCAACAGCAACTTGCTTATCGAATCTTCTAGATTGAGATATTAGTCACGATCAAATGACTCGCTTCTTATTCCACAAACAGTTTACTTCGGCTGACTTGTGGATAAATGTAAAAAAAGAGATACAGCAAATTGAGTTGATGATCTCATTTTAATCTTTGATGACACCGTTCTATCTAAACTATTTTCGAATAAAAATGAGCTCATTTATTAAGACGACGTATTAAAAGCACCGGTAATGATAACAATACCAGCCAAAAAGCGGCGGCTCCATGGCGTTTATACGGAACATCTTCAGTTTGATATAATGCTGAATCCCATGCATTTGGTGAGTTATCTGGATTTAAAACTGATGGATTTCGCGTTAATTTTAAAACTACATCTTTAGCGCCGTACATATATTGAAATGCCTCAACAGTTGGGTAAACCTCTCCCTCTGCGAGAATAGTACCCGCAGAGTTTATCACTCTTGCGCTACGCACTCGAATAAGCGGACAAGTCACCACACCATTTTTTTTACTGCAAATAAGATCATCAATTCGCCATGATTTATCTGTATTTTTTTCATATATAAAGGCGGTCTGTCCACGTTGTGCACCATTAGTCACAGGATTTATCTGATCATAATCATCCGCTTGTCCCACTACCCACAATGATTTAACACCCTTACCATCAGCAATCATTGCAGCATCATAAGCGCGACTATTCGCACCAATTTTATGAGGGCTTTTGTTCTCTTGTTTTCGTTTTGTTGTTAACACGACCTTGTTTTCTAAAGGAAAGGATGCACTGGTATTTTTGCTATCTGTAATAAAAAATTCAGTTGGCTCATTACGCTCTTTTGCAACTGCAAATTGACGATTTCCAACAATCCATACTAGAGAGTTTGGATCTGTTGGATCGATAGCTGATGAAATACTGACAGGCCAAGTATTATAAATATCCGATTTTTCTGAAATTCCATCCATTGCGGATGTTAACTCAATTGCAGCTGGGATATTATTCTTACTAGGATCTTTTAAATTCATAAAAATAGCACGTTGTGGATTGTAAGGATCTCCAACAACGGATCCATTTTGTACATATTTCGATGAAACCCCCACCGCTAAACCTTGATCATTAATCGCCAAAGCACTTGCATTAACACTACCTGATTTTGAGCTCAGCGGAGTGCCTAAAACACCCGATGTAATCGCTGTTAAATCGGTTACATCCCAGAAATAAGCTTCAGTATCATAACCAGGGCAGTATGTTAATTGACCTTTTGTTCCCTCGTTACTTAAATCACCAGAATAACATTCGTTAAAATAACTATTTATTTTACTACTGACAGAGCCGATAACATACGTTTTACCGTTCACCTCATGAATAGCATAAGCACTGTTGAAGTTATCATCACCATTAGGTTTTGAACTTAACACTGCATAAAGACCGGACGCATTAACATAAAAAGCAATTCTTATTTTTTTATTGTTTAACGAACTAAAAAAACCAGTGTAGCTACCATCATCTTTAACATCTGTTATTTTAATATCGGCATTTTGAGGTATTTCACTCGGAAGCACTTTTGGCACTGCTCCGTTAAAAATCCGCGAAAATAAATGTTGACTGTATATATTTTTAACAATATCATTACGCCATTTTTGGTAGCCATTCTGGTAGCTAGGTAGTTTTGGATTGTCACTGCCATAAAACTCAAATCCGCAGATCTCATTAGCATATTGGCATGGACGATTAAAAGTATAAGGTAGTGCGAGATCAACATTTGAATTCAATGCCGACTTAAAAGAATAAGTTGCAATTACACGACCATTATCACTCATTGCTGATAGGTAAGGTCCAAAATGTGCACCTGTTGATACAACAGATTTATGAATATCGCTTATACTGTAATAAGCATCTAAGTCAGCGCCATATGCATTACAGACAAGCATCAAAGCCGCAATGTGTAATGTTATTTTAAATTTCATTTAAATATTTTCTCCATCTGTAACTCCATCTTTAATTTGTTCTAGTTTTTCCCAGCGATTAAATGCGTCATCGAATAGACGCTCAGCTTTTGCCAATTTCGTTAAAAAATCATCTGCATCCTGTTTATTTTTTTTAAAAAATTCAGGGGTATTGATTTTTCCTTGTAATGTATTGACACTATTTTCTAATTCTTCTAATAATTTTGGTAACTTATCTAATTCGAGTCGCTGCTTATAATTTAGCTTTTCTTGCTGCGTTGCATCCGCGGGGTTTTTCCCCTTTTTTATTTCATTTACACGCACATCAACTCGTGGTTTGATTGATGTTTCACTTTGTACTTTATGACGCGTTGCATCACTAATCCCCCCCACAAATTGCTCAATATTACCATGACCATCAAAAAACCAAGTATGCGAAACTGTATTATCAACAAAGCTACGATCATGACTCACTAATAATAATGTACCTTTGTAATTTGCCAATAATTCTTCTAATAATTCCAATGTTTCGACATCAAGATCATTAGTTGGCTCATCTAAAATTAACAAATTACTTGGTTTTAAAAATATTTTCGCCAACAACAATCGATTTTTTTCTCCGCCAGACAGCGCCTTCACGGGTGTTCGTGCACGTTGTGGATGAAATAAAAAATCTTGAAGATAGCCTAATACATGCCTTTGTTGCCCGTTGATTTCAACTTCTTGTCTACCTTCGGCTAGGTTGTCCATCACTGATTTTTGTGGGTCTAGTGTATCACGATATTGATCAAAATAAGCAACATCAAGTTTAGTTCCGCATTTTAAAAGACCATGATCAGGCAATAATTCTCCAAGAAATAATTTTAATAGTGAGCTTTTCCCACAGCCGTTACGTCCGACAAATCCAATTTTATCACCACGCATAATAGTACAAGAGAAGTTTTTAAGGATCAATTCATCATCATAGCTGTATCCTATATTTTCAACTTCAAAAATTATTTTTCCAGATTTTACTCCATCATCAATATTGATTTTTGCTTTACCAACCACGTTTTGACGCGCACTCCGCTCAACGCGTAACGCCTTTAATGCGCGAACTCGTCCCTCGTTACGCGTTCGACGTGCTTTAATGCCTTGGCGGATCCATTTTTCTTCAATGGCAAGTTTACGATCGAACTCTGCATTTTGATCGTCTTCAACTCGTAATGCGTCTTCTTTAGCGATAAGATAATTATCGTAACCTCCTGGCCAAGAGCTTAAATTCCCGCGATCTATGTCAATGATTCGTGTTGATAAACGGCGAATAAACTCTCGATCATGACTAATAAATACAATCGCGCTTTTAGTGCTAATTAAAAATTGCTCTAACCATTCAATCGCAATAATATCAAGATGATTGGTTGGCTCATCAAGTAATAATAAATCAGGATCATTAACCAATGCTTTAGCTAACGCCACTTTTCGTAACCACCCGCCCGATAGTTCATTTAACTGCGTGTCAGGATCGATAGCCAATCTCTCTAAAATTTTGTTAATTTTACTATCGAGTTGCCATGCATCAAGTTGATCAATTTTTTCTTGTAATTTTTGTAATTTGTTGAGTTCTTTTTCACTACAATCTTCTGCAATAACATGAAGTTGATGATGGTATTCTTTTAATACTTCACCCGAGTTTTCCATACCTGATGCAACAAAATCATACGCATTCATTTCATTTGCACATGGAGGATCTTGTTCTAAACGAGCAATTTTAATATCGCGATTTATTAATAAATTGCCATCATCAAGGTGTATTTTACCATCAAGCACTTTCAGCAAGGTTGATTTTCCTGCACCATTGCGCCCGACCAAACAAACACGCTCGTTTGGTTCAATCACAAGGTTTATTTTATCCAATAATGCCCGCTCTCCAAAAGCAAGCTCAGCATTATGCATGGTCAGTAATGACATATATCTCTCTTAAGTTTTGAAATGTAATAGAAAAAAGCGTAACCTGTTAAATTTTGAGTTAACCCTGGTTTGTTAAAAGCCAACATTGGTGAATTTTATTGTTACGTTTAAAGTCTTCTGGAATCGAAGATTTTGAGATGTCTTCAATAAATAAACCAAGCCCTTTTATAGCATCGACATCTAATTTAAATCCTCGTTTATTATTTGAGAAAATAATTTTCCCCTGTGTTTTTAAACGATCCCGAACAGAGGTTAATAACGACACATGATCATCTTGTACATCAAAGACATCTTTCATGCGCTTTGAGTTTGAAAAGGTAGGCGGATCAACAAAAATAAGATCATACATTTCATGAGCATGTTGTAACCACTTAATACAATCTTGCTGAATAAAGTCATGTTGACCTTTAATGCCATTTTGTGTGAAGTTATCTTTTGCCCATGCTAAATAGGTGTTTGACATGTCAACACTTGTTGTTGATTTCGCACCACCTAAAGCGGCATGCACTGAAGCGGTTCCTGTATAACAAAATAGATTTAAAAAATCTTTACCTTTCGCCATTTTAGCTAAACGTAAGCGGGTTAATCGATGATCAAGAAACAGACCTGTATCCAAGTAGTCTTGTAAATTAACAATTAACTTAGCCCCACCTTCTTGTATAACAAGCGATTGTTTTTTATTGTCTAAACGCTCATATTGTTTACGCCCTCTTTGGCGTTCACGTACTTTAATCACTAAATTATCATCTGTAATATCAAGTAAATAGCGTGTTGTAGAAATTACATCTAAAAAGCGACGACGTACTTTCGCCTCATTAATTTCTTTTGGAGCACGATACTCTTGAATCATAATGTATTGAGCATAGCGATCAATAGCAACATTGTATTCTGGTAAATCTGCATCGTATAAACGGTAACATTGAACATTTACTCGCCTAGCCCATTTCTCTAGTTTTTTGAGATTTTTGCTTAGACGATTAGCAAAAGCTTGGGCAAAAATAGCGGGTTTGATATGTTGTACTTGTTTGAATAATTTTTCTGATTGAGTGGCTTGTCCCATTTCAAAATCATCATCCCCCTCAAGCCCACTCGTCCAAGGATTTAAAGGCGCAATAATATCGCCTTTCGCCTGCGTTTTAGGCTCAACTGTCTCCTCAATACGTTTAGCTGAAATTAGATAGTTTTTAAGCACACATTCAATCGGACCATTGTAAAATTTAAAGCTTTTACTCGCACGCATGCCTAAGCAACTTAATAATTCGGTGTCTACAGCAAACATCGCAAGGTACCAACCTGCAAAGGCCTCTTTAAAATGAAAACCTAGGTGCGTGTATAGTGCGATGGTATCACTAAATCCGCCTAATCGTTCACCATAAGGAGGATTAGAAATTATCATACCTGTCGATAAATTTTCAGGAGGTAATATTTTAGTTGCATCATTAACGCTAAATTCGATAAGTTCACTCACCCCTGCTGTTTGTGCATTTGTTTGCGCAATAGAAATCATTTCAGAGCTCAAATCTGCCCCATAAAAACGAGTTTTACAATCTTTAACAGCGCGTTTTCCATAAAATGTTGCAGATGCTTTTAATGTTCTCCACAACGCAGGATCATGCGATTTCCAGCTTTCAAATCCAAATTTGTTGCGCATTGATCCTGGCGCAATATTAAGCGCCATCATTGCAGCTTCAATTAATAACGTCCCAGAGCCACACATCGGATCAAGCAATGACTCTCCTTGCCAACCACTGCGTTTAACAATACCCGCGGCCAATGTTTCTCGAAGCGGCGCCTGCCCTGCATTCGTTCTATAACCCCGCAAATGTAAAGGAGAGCCTGATAAATCGAGATAAATCGAGGCTTTTTCTTTGTACAAACGACCACTAAAACAAATGTCTGCATCACGTTTTTCAACATTAGGACGCGCATCAAATTGTTTTCGAAATCGATCAACTATGGCATCTTTAATTTTTAATGCACCGAACTGGGTATTTCTAATTTCATCATTCGTCCCTGAAAAATTAATAGAGAAAGTACTTGTTATATCAAAATGCTCTTCCCAATGAATATTACTACAGCCTAAATATAAATCCATCGCATCAATGACTTTAAACTCACTCAAGCACAATAAAACCCGCGAGGCAAAACGAGACCATAAACACACCTTATAGCCACTTTCTAGATCGCCTTTAAAACTTACACCCCCACTAATGAGTTTTGAATTGTCAATGCCAAGCTCCTTAAGCTCAACTTCAAGGAGATGCGCCAAGCCCTTAGCAGTTGGTACAAAATAATAAAACATACAGATCCACAGCAAAAATTAATAAATAACGGCATTATACCCATCTGACATAAAAAAGAAATGTCAGTATCGGTATATATTCGAATCAAAAGCAAAGTTCAGGGTAACTGCGAAGCACCATCGCAGCTGGCAGCCTTCCATAAATATGTGTAAGTAATCTTTTTGACGAACTAACGTTTGATGCGTCTCCAATGCCAGTAACTTTATTGAGCCAAGCAAATAATGCATCAATCGGCTGCCTCATACATGATATGGCATTTGAATATTTTTTGTCCTCTGTCGATAACTTCTTCTGCCCCCTTTGTTTTTTTATAGGTGTCAATACTTTCAAACCTTGCTCTGATTCAACCTTATCTTCATCGGATCTTTTGTAAGCTTCATAGCCAAACAGCAAATGGTCTGTAAGCATCGTCCGAATTTGATCAAAAACAGATCCATCCTGCCTCTTGGCTTCTTCAACAAAGATTATTTCAAGATCTGCTAAGTTGGCGTATCGTTTACGCGCAACAATATGTGCTTTGACAACGTAATAATACATTTTCTTAGTTGAGTTGTAGCTTTGACTTGCGATCTCTGCTACAACTTCAACTGTGTAAGCATAGTTATTCTTAGCAAGCGTAATAGGAAAAGGATCAACTAGATAAACACTGTCATCATCAGTCGATATGTTTTTTTGTTTGCAAAAATCTATCAAGGCAATAAATCAATTTGACAACTTGTTAACTCGATGTGCGATCGCAGCATAATCACAGAGCTCTGGAAAATGGTCACTAAGATGATCTTGAGCATAACGATGTATAACTGAAATTGTTCGGTAACCCCTTAATATATCGTAACAATATATTGCCATCACTTCTTTATCTGTAAATGAATCATTTTTCCGGTAGTAAATCATTCAACATGTGCATGAATTATATTTTGATATTCATTGCAGATCAGTAAATATAATGATATTAATTTGTGTTCCTAGTTCATGTTTTATCTCTCTTCGTTGGTTCGCACCTGAAGAGTAATACTAAACATGGGTTGGGCTCTATTATTTTCGGCTTTCGATTCGAATATATACTCTTGTTACTTCAAAATGAAACACCAGACACGAAATCAATGATCAGAATAAGGCGCAACATTCAACCTATGAACGATTAGCTACACCAATCATTTTCGATAGAATTAACGGAAAAATGTTAATTCTTTTATGGTTATCCCCTGTTCTATTGTTGCATCGCAAGGCTACCTTGTTTTCATAATAAACCGCGTTAGCGCACCAACCATGGGGAATCATGAAAGATCTCTACCATCTCGATATAGTGTAACCATTAATCGTATTTTTTTATAACAAAACGCTTGAGACGTTTTTCCTGTTTTTTTGCTTTTTAAAAAAATTATGTGTAACAATATCCCCTCGGTCTGTTTCTAAAATCCCTTACTGTCAATGCCATAAGAAAACTCGGACTTAAAAACAGGTAGTATACTTTTCTCATTGAATAATAACTTACTGCGAAATAGCATTTTGAAATTAGATAGCGTTGATATTGAGAATATGATCGCTGAAGCAGAAAAACTACTCGCATCTGATTAGAGTCTTTCTGCCTCTTTAAAACTCGTATTCTTAATGTTACGACCCCTCATCAAAACACTTATTAAGCAAGCTGGCTTAATAAGTGTTAACAAAAGAGCTAACAAAAGTGCTAACAAAAGTGCTAACAGTAGTAAAACTCCTGCAACAGATCACAAGAAAAAAAAGAAAAATAAAGATAATGACGGTGATGAAAAAAATCGTAAAAAGCAAGGTGGTCAAAAAGGCGCTAAAGGTAGCACGCCTACACAAGTTGCTCAGCCAGACCATATTATATACCCATGTGACGTTAAATTTCTTTGGCAGGCTGTAGATAGGACATCAGAGTAAGGCGTAACAACTGGTCTATCAATGATTAGCAATGCTAATCGTTTAGTCGTCGCATTAACGAAGGTATCTTAATGATTTATTGGTTAATCCATTTTCGAATGTTATAACGAAGCAGTGCTTTTTTTCTGAAAAAACTTGATTAAGCCCCGAAGCATGTGGCTGCTAAAACCAATTAAGAAAATTATAACTTACTGTTCATAAACAAGTCGACTTAGAACAACTAGTTAAGAATTAAAGTCTTTATTTTAATTCGACATTTGGTCATTAGCTTAGTTAATCACCGAGCGTGCAATTTCATGCCTAGCAGCTTGGCACAAGTTGCCGATCTGACGTTGCATTTAGAAATAACATGTGTATAAATGGTAGTTGTGATTATCGTTTGTCAGTAGACTCAAGCAAAAGAAAAGATATTAATTATCAATAACAGTATTCATTAACTCGCAACCAGATTAAGTAGTGCAGCTTCCATGCACGCAGATATTTGCATTAGTATTTATCAACGCGGCTAAATAATTACCAAAGATACCGCCTGCGATTAAGAAAACAAAAAAGATCCAACCAGATAATGAAAGGTTTGCAATCGGTGTGTATAATGCACCTACATTACAGCCATTTGCAAAGCGAGTACCAATCCCCATAAAAATACCACCCATTGCAAAAAGCCCTATTTGCTTAGCGGAATACCCACTGCCATATTTTACTTTTCCCATTAATAAAACACAAATCATCGTACCAACAATTATCCCAAAATTTTGCACTGAAATGGGATATTCAAAAAAAGGTGTGGCGAATAAGGCAACAGGTCGCGATGCAAATGCAGCTACGTCATTTATGGGGACACCGAAAAATACCATCACTTGACCAAACCATATACCAAGTGGCGCAGACACCCCCCAACCGGCTTTACTCACTACAAGCATGATACTAAAAAGGATAACAATCATTATTGATGCCGTTTTCATAGACCAAGGTATGACAAATAAGCGTTGATAAGTAGCCACGCTAAGAAATTTGTGAGGCACTAAATTGCCAAGTTCCGCATGTTTTTGTTGCATGATTTTGTGTTGTAACTTTTCAGATTCAACACCCGTATAAGTGCCTTGTGCGATACGTTTTCTTTCATATCTTTTAGCAAAATATACAACAATACCAGCAAAAACACAGGTTAATAAAATAGCCCCAACATAGCTCATAACACCCGTTCCGAACAAATCAGGCAGATATACGCCATGATACAATTGACCGTAATAGCTATTTGTTTCTACCCATGAATGAGTAATCATTGACAGGCTATTTTCACCTGCTTGCAATGGAAAACCTAAATAAACCCCCATGCAAAAAAATAATAATACAATTCCTGCTCGCGGGATGTCAGTAACTAAATCGGTCAAAACACCCGAGGCACAACAAGACGCAAAGGTCATTCCAAAGCCAAACATAATACCGCCCAATACAAGACCTAAATTAATTGGATTAACCCATAGGTCAAATTTAGCCACTGGTTCAAGCATTAGAAAAACGGCATTAATCACGGCTGTAATAACAAACATAAACATTAAAATTTGTATTAACTTGGTTGAACCCGCACCATAAGCGCGGCTGACACTGCCAGCAAATCCAATCAAGCCACGCGTAAGCGCATAGCCGAAGCCCACACCAATAAGCAGTCTTGCAAAAAGTACATCAGATATTAATAGGGAACTGCCAAGTATTATGGTAGCAAGCGCGAGTATTACACCAAGTGTAGCTTGAGATTTATTCATATTAAATCCTGTTATTTCAATGATTAAAATAGCTTCGCTAATGATGATAATATAACATTAAATATTATGATTTAAAATGTAAAATACAGAAAGTTATTAATTCAGCCTCTTTATAGTGGAGTTGTATATTAATGCGTGTTAAATAGGTTTAATACAATTAAGGCTAGTGTATTATTTATAGTAAAATACTTTAATACAACTAATTATCAGATCTTCATGACAACAATAAAACCTATACCCTTATCATTCAAGGTGCTATTTGCTAAAAAGGATATAATTCATTGGCTGTTGCACACCACTGGATCTATACCCGTGATCTTTGATAATGCTTAACATTTAGAAAAAACAACTTGCAATTTATAGTGATGAGATCAAACTACAGATATGCAAATATCATTAGCCTATAGACAAAAGAAAATTTTAGAGTCTCGCCACAAAATGTGTCGAGATAAGAATGAGTGTGACAGAATAAAAGCTATTTTGTTATCTGATGAAGGCTGAACTGAATAAATGATATCTCAAGCTTTACGAAAGCACAAAACAACAATTAATCGGTATTTATACCCTATCGAACGACTTTGGTAAGTCATGAATGAGCATGCAAGAAATAAGAAACATTTCCCCACTGCAAAAGAATTTCGGCGAAGCATTGATAATTTTTTTGATACCACATTACCAAAAAATTGGTCATGCTTTAACAGGAAAAATTAATGACAACTTTCAGACCTTCAATTTTTGATGAATTGAAGCATTTTGAAGTGGCATGGGTATATATTTATTACTGGGTAGTGGTCGCAAACAAAGACAAGCGACTTATGTTGAATTTTTTCGGATAAATTAAATAACAAATTTTCAATGACATTAGGGGCTGTTGATCTTTCACATTGGCAACCAAATCATTGAGCAAGCTAGTGCGAGCATACTTTCAAAATGAATCTTTAGTTTATCGTATCGAGTGGCTATTGCCCTAAAATGTTTCAACCTTGCAAAGGCATTTTCAACTAAGTGCCTATATTTGTATAAACACCAGTCAATATCAGCATTACCCACTTTTG
>JAGLDN010000026.1 GCA_023145575.1 Psychromonas sp. | reverse complement strand
GCATTAATCGGGGCATGGTAATGTCGTTGTATTTGTTTTTCGTGAAGTGAATTATACGAGATTATCCTTCTTCACTGCACACTATTTAAACAAAGATCAACGGCCCCTAATAAGATCTATATCATTCAATATACCAATGTAGTTTTAAGATCCGTTGTCAGGCGTTAGCGATAATATCAGATCAAAGCGCAATATTCTACCGAAAAAAGATTAATGTTTACCACGTTATTCTTTTTCAAAATGTTCAGTTAAAAGCTTGCTTTTAAACCCGCACCAGAGGGCTTGGCTAGTGTGATAATATGTTATAAACTGATTTAAATGTACTAACTTGAGTGTAAACTATTCAAATGATATAATTAATCATAATAAAGATAGTAATAAATTGATTGAATTAATTCATTTCCATACGTATTCTCTGTCAGTCACTAACATATATACCCATGTGACGTAAAAGTGCAAATTCAGCAAGGGAAATAGTACCAAGCTGTTAGGCATAAAATTGCCCTCTCAATGATTAACTACGTTGATCACCAAAGGTAGAATTAAAATAAAGACTTTAATTCTTAACGAGTTGTTCTAAGTCGACTTGTTTTTGAACAGTAAGTTATAACCTTGTTGATTGGTGCTACTTGCCCTTTGTCGCTTTAGCTCGTTTTTTTATAAAAAAGCACTGCTTCGTTATAACATTCGAAAATGGAGTAACCAATAAATCATTAATATACCTTCGTTAATGCGACGGCTAAACGATTAGCATCGCTAATCGTTGATAGACCTGCTGTTATACATTGCTCTGATGCCCGAACTAAAGCCTGACAAAGCAATTTCTCGTCACATGGGTATAATATATCATTGAACAAAATAGTAATTAAATCAGTATAGAGGATATATAATGACTGATGAATTGATCGTTAATAAATTATCACAGAAAGTAAAAAACGCTTTAATTGAATGTGGCTTAGAAACACCAATGGTGGCTAATAAATTTAGTGCAGACGAGCGAAAGGAAAAGATAGCGCATCACATGCGGAAAATATTAACCTTGATGTCATTAGATTTAACAGATGATAGCTTGTCAGATACACCTAAGCGCATTGCTAAAATGTATGTTGAGGAAATTTTTTCAGGATTAAATTATGCTAACTTTCCTAAAATAACACTCATTGAAAATAAAATGAATTTTGATGAGATGATCAAGATAAACGATATTAGATTATCAAGTACCTGTGAGCATCATTTTGTTACCTTTGATGGATTGGCAACCGTTGCCTACCTGCCTAAAAATAATATCATCGGCTTATCTAAAGTCAATCGCATTGTGCATTTTTTTGCTCAGCGTCCTCAAATACAGGAAAGGTTAACGCAGCAGCTATTAGTTGCTTTGCAGGTGTTGCTTGAAACTAAAGATGTGGCGGTAAAAGTCGATGCTGTGCATTTTTGTGTTAAATCTCGTGGTGTAATGGATTCAACCAGCTCTACGAGGACAACTGCCTTAGGTGGATTTTTTAAATCTAATCTTGCGACAAGACATGAATTTCTATATCAATGAATAGCCGCATGAAAGATAAAAAATCATCATACCAGAAAGGTTTTAATGCCATACTCGAGTGTTTATTAAATTAATATCTACCCATGTGACGTAAAAGTGCAAATTCAGCAAGGGAAATAGTACCAAGGTGCTAGGCATAAAATTGAAGTACATTGAGATTTAATAACAACGCGCATTGGTACTCGTTGCCTTGCCCTGCGGAGCACAAGCTCGAAAACCAAGACTGCGTTACAATAATCGAAAAGGGAAAACAATTATCTAATATTGTGCAATGCTCTGATCATCGAGCTAAAGCCTGACAAGGCATTTTTACGTCACATGGGTATAGATTGTCAGTTCAAAGAAGTAGAAGCCCTACATATATTTTATTTATGTTGAGCAATGCAAATGTTCAGGATCATTCCAACATTTAATTGCTTCTTTGACGTTAAATTTACCTTCAAGTAACGCACGACCAACAATGATGGATTGCGCACCAGAGCGCGCTATATCTGCAATATCATTAAGCGATCCAATCCCACCTGATGCTTGCCAATTGACACTGGGATAGGCTTTAGATAGCGATTTATAAAGAGAAACATTTGACCCTTCTAGCGTACCATCTTTAGAAATGTCGGTGCATAAAACGTGTTTTAAACCAACTGCCATGTAAATTTCAAGCAATGATTCGATAGTTTGTCCACTGTTTTCTTGCCAACCTGACACTGCGACAATTTTATTACCTTGTGTGTCAATATTGATATCTAACGCAAGTACAATATGATTTGATCCGTATTTTTCCATCCAAGTGGCGACCATTTCAGGTGATTCCACCGCAGTTGAACCTATGACAATACGCTGTGCACCTGTATCAAGCAATTCTTTAACGTCGTCTTCAGTGCGAACACCTCCACCAATTTGTACTTTTGCCGGGGTATTTTTAATAAGGCGACTAATCATCTTTAACTGACGTTTTGTCGTATCTTTTGCTCCATCTAAATCTACAAGGTGTAGCCACTGTGCGCCTTGTTTGTTGTAAGTTGTAGATAAGCTTTGCGGATCATCACTGTAAATGGTTTTTTGTTCATAATCGCCCTGATATAAGCGAACGACTTTATTATCGATTAAATCTAATGCGGGTATGATCACGTTAAAGTTCCAAAAAGTTTTTAATTAATTGTGAGCCAACTTTACCCGATCGCTCAGGATGAAATTGCACACCATAAAAGTTATCTTTATTAATCGCGGCTGAAAATGCTGTATTATATTCACAACTCGCAATGGTGTTGTCATTAACAGGGAGTGCGAAGCTATGCAAAAAATAAAAGTAACTCTCTGCTGGAATATTTTCAAATAAAGGCTCATTGTCTTTAGCGCTAATTTGATTCCAGCCCATGTGAGGCAAGCGTAACCCTGCAACGTCCATTTTTTCAATCACGCCTTCGACAATGCCAAGTGTTTCAACAAATTCATCATTAGCATTTTCTTGTGACGCATCAGCAAGAATTTGCATGCCTAAACAAATCCCTAAAACGGGTTGAGTTAGGTTTTTAATCGGCTCAATTAAATTGCGAGAGGTAAGGTTTTTCATCGCTTCATTTGCTGTGCCAACTCCAGGTAAAAAGAGTTTATCGGCTTGTTTTAAAACACCACCATCGCAACTAATTATGACGTTATAACCTAATCGTTCGATAGCAAATTTTACCGATGATAAGTTTGCACATCCTGTATCAATCACAACAATCATAAAACCCCTTTACTTGATGGTAATGAATTATCGACAATTTTAATGCTTTGGCGAAGTGTACGACCAAATGTTTTAAACAAACCTTCAATCATGTGATGTGCATTACCTTTTTCAACGTCTAAATGCAATGTTGCACGCATGGCTTGCGCTAAAGAATAAAAAAAATGTTCAACCATTTCAGTTGCCATTGTTCCGACAATATCGCGGGTAAAATTGGCGTTGAATTTAAGGTAAGGTCGCCCAGATAAATCTAAAGTACAACTTGCTTTTGTCTCGTCCATTGGAAGTACAAAACCAAAACGGCCGATACCGCGTTTATCACCAAGGGCTATATTAATTGCTTCTCCCAGAGCAAGGGCAGTATCTTCAACCGTATGATGATCATCAATATGTAAATCACCCTTGACACTCAGCAATAAGTTGAAACCAGCATGTGTTGCTATTTGATCTAACATATGATCAAAAAAGCCAATGCCAGTATCAATTTTATTGTCTCCTATATTATCTAAATCAACAAATATGCTAATACTTGTTTCATTAGTTGTTCGTGTAACCGTTGCTATGCGACCTTTTGAGGTAAGTTGCTTAACGATTTGCTTCCAACCGAGCGTGTGTTTATTGTAAAGAATGCCCGTGATCCCCATGTTTTGAGCAAGCTCTATATCTGATTGGCGATCACCTATTACATAAGAATGAGCATGATCTATTCGACCTGATTGTAAGTATTCTTTGAGCAGTCCAAGGTGTGGCTTGCGACAATTGCAATTATCTTTAGCAAAGTGTGGGCAAAACAGTGTTGCTTCAAAATGAACCCCTTGTGAAGCAAAAATATCTATCATTTTATTTTGTGCTATTTCAAAATCAGCTTGCGGGTAACTTGCTGTACTTAATCCATCTTGATTTGACACAATCACAAGCATATATCCAGCATCCTGTAATGCTAATAAACTTGGAATGACATAGGCTTCAAAAATTAATTTTTCTAAGCTATCAACTTGCTTGTCACTTATGGGCTCATCTATCAAGGTCCCATCACGATCAATAAATAAAAACTTTTGGATCCCCATGCTAAGCTTTTGACAATGATTTGAGCACATTGATGACGGATTTCATTTCATCCTTTGAGCCAATAGTAATTCGAATGCAATTGTCTAATCGCGCGACATCTGAAAAATCACGGGTTATAATGGCCTTGTTTGACAACGCATGAAATACTTTATTTGCATCTTGAAAACGGACTAATAAAAAGTTACCTGTTGCGCAAAAAATATCAATCACACAGCTCAACCCTTCAATGGCTAACTTAAACTCATCTTTGTTATTATTGAGTGTTTTCACGCGATATTTCATTGCGGTGACGCCTGTCTTTTTTAGACCTTGTGTCGCTATTTGGGCAATTGGATCAGGCACAGGATATGGCGGGAGCACTTTACTCACCATTTCAATGATATGCTGAGGTGCAATAGTAAAACCGCAACGAATAGAAGCCATCGCAAATGCTTTAGATAGTGTGCGTATTATGGCAATATTATCGTATTTATTTACCAAATCAATTTGTGAAAATTCCGAGCAAAACTCAATGTAAGCCTCATCAACAACAATCACTGCGTTATTTTTCGTCGCTTGCAATAATAATTTTAATTTTTCTTTATCTAGCATATTGCCCGTTGGATTGTTGGGAGCACATAGAAATACCAGTTTAACGTGACTATCTTCTGCTAAAACTGCATTCTGTATGCCTTCATAATCAACATCAAAATTGTCTATAAGTGGTACTTCTTTGATTGCCACATCATGGGTTTGTGCACTGACGGAAAACATTCCATAGGTTGGTGGGCAAATTAAAATGCTGTCTTTACCGACTTCACAAAAAGTGCGAATTAAGAGTTCAATACTTTCATTAGCACCACGCGTGATAAGCAGTTGATCTATACCAATCGGTTGATTGTTTTGTGCTGAAAAAGCGACATAAGCCTTGAGTAACTCGGGTGGTTGAAATTCAGGATAGCGATTTAGACGATCTGAATTAATTTTAAATTGACTACAATTTGGTACTTCATTGGCATTTAACCAAATCTGACCTTTTCCTCCAATTCGACGAGCAGAAAGATAAGGTGTTAATTCTTGTATTACGTTTGTGGCTAAATTTTTAATTTTTTTCAATTTAGTATCCTTATCTTAATAAAGGTTTTTAATTTGCTAACTTTTCCATACGGATAGTCACGGCTCGTACATGAGCCGTCAATCCTTCAGCTACTGCTAAACAGGTCACTGTGGGGGATATGTTTTTCAAGCCTTCTTTGCTTAGTTCTTGTATTGTGTACCGTTTTACAAAATCCGTTAAGCTTAAGCTTGAATAAGTTTTAGTATTACCATAAGTAGGTAAAACATGGTTAGTACCACTTGCATAATCGCCGACGGCTACTGGCGTCCAAGCACCTAAAAAAATTGAACCTGCATTTCTTAATTTTGCTTGTAAATTACGCGGAAAGGCTGTCTGCACTATCAAATGCTCGGGTGCATAACGATTGGATATTTGAATTGCTTGATCTATATCCTGACAGATAATGCAAACACTATGTGCAATCGCTTTATTAGCAATGTTTTTGCGCGTTAAAACGGCGAGTTGTTTTGCAATTTCAATTGAGGTGCGTGCGGCAATTTTTGCACAAGGCGTCACTAAAATAGCCTGTGAATCAGGCCCATGCTCTGCTTGTGAGAGCATGTCCGCCGCTATAAAGGCGGGATCTGCCGCTCCATCAGCAATCACTAACACTTCCGATGGTCCTGCAGGCATATCAATGACAGCACCACGAAAATCATTGCTTACTTGCCGTTTTGCTTCGGTGACAAATGCATTGCCTGGCCCAAAGATTTTATCAACCGCTGCGATTGTCTCAGTACCATAGGCAAGCGCGGCAATCGCTTGTGCTCCGCCAACCGTGTAAATTTCATCAACACCACATAAAGAAGCCGCATATAAAATTTCATCAGCAATCGGCGGCGGACTACATAATACAATGCGTGAACAACCTGCAATTTGTGCCGGCACGCCTGTCATTATGACAGTAGATGGCAAGGGTGCACTGCCCCCAGGAATATACAAACCAACGGATTCAATTGCTTGTGTATGTAGTTCGCAAACAACCCCAGGCATAGTTTCAACTTTAATGACCTCTTGTTGTTGTGCTTTATGGAATTTAACGACTTGCTGATAGGCTGTATTTATTGCCGTTTTAATGTTTGCATTTAAACGTGCTATGGCTATTTTTATATCCTCAGTTGTTTTAACGAGGTTATTGCCTTTAAAATTATCGAAACGCTTTGTGTAATCAAGTAGTTTACTATCGCCTTTTGTTTGAATTGCTTGAATAATCTGTGCAACAGTTTGACTGAGTGTTGCAAGATCCGCAATGGCAGGACGAGCAAGTAATGCACTTTGCTCAACGCTTGATAAAGCTGTCCAGTTAACTATTTTCATACCGGTTGACACGTTTGTTACTCCATCATTTTTTCAATAGGTAAGACTAAAATAGAACTAGCCCCTAGCTCTTTTATGTTTTCCATTGTTTCCCAAAATAGATTTTCTTTGCTCACGACATGCAGTGCAACATGATCGTCACTTCCTGCAAGTTCCATTACAGTCGGTAAATCAGATCCTGGTAATAAGTTTGTAATCGCTTCTAAATTTCTTTTAGGAGCATTGAGCATAATATATTTAGATTCTCTGGCTGTTTGAATGCCATCAATACGTACTAATAATTTATCCACCAAATTTTGTTTTTCAACAGATAGAGCGTCATGTTTTTGAATTAAAATAGCGTTCGAGCGATAAATAACTTCGACTTCTTTTAAGCCATTTGCTTCTAATGTTGCGCCTGTAGAGACAAGATCACAAATTGCATCAGCAAGGCCTGCGCGAGGGGCAACTTCTACTGAGCCTGCTAACATACATGCTGAATATGGAATATTTTTCTCGGCCATAAAACGTTTGAGGATATGCAAGTAACTTGTTGCAATGCGTAAACCTGAAAGTGATTCTGGCCCTTTATAGTCAAAATCATTTTCAACCGCAATAGAAAATCGACAATCGCCAAAATTAAGTTTTTTAACTACTTTATGTGCAGTTTGTTCATGTTGAGAAATTCGGAACATGCTTTCTTCTTCGAGTACATTTTGACCAAGAAAGCCAAGATCAACCATGCCATTCATGATTAAACCAGGAATGTCATCATCACGGACAAGCAAAATATCAATGGGCATATTTTTACTGTGTGCGATAAGCCGTTGTGAGTTTAAATCTATTTTTACGCCACAGGCTCTAAGAAGAGATAGGCTGTTTTCACTTAAACGACCTTTTTTCTGGATAGCAATTCTTAAACGATTTTCTGAATTTGTTTTGTTCATAATTTGTCCTTTAAAACTAAATCCAATAAATTAGTCTCTGGTGTAAGCTCACATGTCGAAGTAGCATGAATATATTTAAATTTTTTGCGATTAATATTTTCATCCGATCGTATATTTTGTATATATCATATACTAAAAGAAGATGACAATGTATTATGATCATCGTTCTACCAATTTATACTCTTTAAATTGAAGCATTGTATAATACACCAAAAGCGTCGTATTGTCTTGTCAAGAAAACGTAAACTGATTTGGTCATGCGTTCAAGCAAAAGTAATGAGAAAAACAAAATGCAAAGGTGGTCATTAAGTGAATGACTCAAACATAAATACAAAAAGCAGAAAGTTCGGTAGTCATTAACACTTTATTACTTTATTTTTATTGGTAGAATTCATAAAACAAAAGAATGTTAATCGCTTTTAGGCTTAACTTTAAACAACTAAAATTCACCGTTTAAAATGAGAATAAACGCTCTAAAAAGCGAAATTAATTAAAACGCAGTCATATCAAGATCTTTAATGTTTTCTTCTTGGACATGAATTTAATCATAATTGTGATAACCGATTAAAAGGAAGTATTATGATCAAACATGGAGATAAGTTTTTTAGCCGAATGACCCGATAATTGGCTGTGGTCGATTTTAGGGATACGCGATTGTTGGTTGAATGCATTTCCATCGATTTAGCAATAATTTTAATATCCGTTAATTGGTACTACGCAGTAATCGCTACCAGCGGATTAATAATATATTTTGGCCCCCCTTCATTAATGGTCACCACTAGGGTTAAACTAGCGATGTATAACATGATAAGATGGTTTATTGGATGCGTAACATCATCAGCCCAAAAAACGCTGGCTTGATAAAATTTTGGAAACTGGTTACTAAACCAAATATCGACAATAAAGCTATCTTCGCCCCAGCCTTGAAAAAATTCCAGCTCTTGTCTTCTATTGATAACAACGAAGGCATGAGTATTTTGTACCGTAATGATCTCTATTCTAGCGTCATCAATGCAATGATCTACAATCTGCAACATTAAATTAGCCACCGCAGCAGCACAATCGAAACTGTTACCATTTTTATGTACATAAGTTGATTTTCCTCGAGCAATCCAATATTCTTTATCTTGATTGATCAAACTATCAGCGAAGCTGCCTTGTAAGGTAGCCCTCCCGTATTTAATCGCAGCGATCACAGTCTCCATTGAATTTATTCGATCTTCGTAGCTCATCTCTGTCGTATTTCTGCCATGATTTGGCAACACAGGATCAGTGATAGTTATGCGATGCAAGTAATCAGTTAGTTGTACGGCTTGTTCAAAAAAACGTTGGGATGATGTAGATCTCATGAAAGTTCCAGTTTTTGGTTTATAAGCATATAAATTATGAAGGAAATGCACCGAAATCTCAAATGTACTTTGTTGGGTAAAAATGAGAAAAATCTAATTTAAAAACAAATGAAAATAAATTTCCAATGTTGCGGTAAATTTTTTATAGTGCTCCCCATGTGACGTGAAGTTGAAAAATAAGCAAGAAAAATTGTAACGTACGGCACGAAATAAAATTGCCCTGACGATCATCATCACCGTTAATCACTAAAGGTCAAATTAAAATAAAAACTTTAATCTTTATCGCGTAGTTCTAAACCAATGACATTAGATATGTAATCTAAATTTCACATAAAAAAAAACAGTTTAATTCCAGGAGAAATTTAATGTAACTGACGGTTATAATAAAAAATATTACATAGCCATAAATTATTTTAAGCAGTAAAATAGAATACTTATTTATTATAACTAGGTCTGTTGATCTTTTACATTGGTAAGCAAATCATTGCGC
The DNA here is from genome assembly GCA_023145575.1 of Psychromonas sp. Lineage (GTDB taxonomy): Bacteria > Pseudomonadota > Gammaproteobacteria > Enterobacterales > Psychromonadaceae > Psychromonas. The sequence goes on along the minus strand of JAGLDN010000026.1, from coordinate 997 downwards.
ATGCTAATGGTAACATGCTTTCAAAATAAACCTTTAACTTGTCGTATCGGGTAGCTATATCTCTAAAATGCAAATGCAAATGCAAATGCAAATGCATTCTCTACTATAATGACTGTCTTTGTACAAACACCCATCTATATCAGCATTACCTGTCTTTGAGTTTTTCTTTCTTGGTATTACTGGTGTCGAATTACGCTTGGTACTTTATCTCTAATTTCTTAACTGTCACAGCCTTTCTCTGCAATAATAAAATCAGCTTGAGGCAATAAATCAATCAGTTTATTAGCAACTTTACTATCATGTACTTTACCGCCTGTTATAATAAATTCAAGAAGCAAACCATAACTATCAACTACCAAATGAATTTTAATCGTATTGCCACCTCGACCTAGCCAAATTGCCTGCTGTTGCTTATACCCATGTGACGTAAAAGTGAAATTCAGCAAGGGAAATAGAACCAAGGTGTTGGGTATAGTTATTCTACATAGAGATTTTATATCAACGCGCTTTGGTACTAGTTGCATTGGCCTGCGGGGTACAAGCTGGAAAACCAAGACTGCGTTACAATAATCGAAAAGTGCCTAATGTTGTGCCTTGTTTTGATTATCGATCTTGAGCCTGACAAAGCATTTTTACGTCACATGGGTATAAACTCCATCTTCAAGCAAAATGACTTTTAGCTTCAACCATAGTTCATCAGTGAGCATTAATCTGGGCATGGTTATTTCGTTGTATTTGTTTTTCGTGAAGTGAATTATACGAGATCACCTTCCACTCCCACTAACAAAATATTTCTTTGAGTGAAATATAAACAAAGATCAACAGCACTTAATTTTACCTCGGTAAATAAGTTGAACCATGAGGTAATTTATACCCTTGTTACTTCAAAATGAAACCTCAGCAAAGAAAATTGTGCCAAGTAGCTAGGCATAAAATTGAAGCCTAGTTATTCTATGTCGATATTTTATAACAACGCTAATTTGTGCAAGTTACCTTG